>CAYNDU010000319.1:0-6936 GCA_964395615.1 uncultured Pirellulaceae bacterium
CAGTGAACACCTTGCTCAGCCCAACCGCTACGCGAGCCCGTTCCTGCACCCCCAGGAGGGCGGCCAAATTGGCGAGTGGGACAGGCCCCGGGCTCCCACGTGATTGCTCGCCAGGCGTGGTGGATTCGATGAACGAGTGATTGGAGGCACATGCGATGGTCGAGTCACCTGGCGGTCGGGACGGATGCCGGGACCCGGACGGAGAGGCCGAGCATCGATTGGGCATGCTGTTGCGAAGTGCTTATTTTGCGTTGCGCCGTTGCTCGAATGCGCATGCGGCCCGGTTGGGGGCCAACGGTGACCAGTTCGTGTTGCTGCGATTGTTGGCCGAAGAGGATGGTGTCACGCAGCAGGACCTGGTACTGCGAAGCGGGTACGATGCGACGACGACCGGCACCATGTTGCGGTTGATGGAGCAGCGTCAGTTGGTCTTCCGATCGCCGTGTCCGGATGACGGTCGAGCGAAGCGAGTGAGGTTGACCGACGAGGGACGCGTCTTGCATGACCGGCTTTGGGCTAACGCCGAACCCCTTCGTCGGGGGCTGGCGGACTGTGTGCCGGAAGCTGAACGAGCCGTTCTGGAACAGCAACTGCAGCGGATGGCGTCGGCGATGGAACGCGTGCGTGCCGCCTACGAGTCGGACGAGAATCCTTAAGTGAAACGAACGTGAGTTGCCGGAACCGGCGAGTCAAAGGGAGGTCAGGTGTTATGAATTCGACAACGGAGCGGGAGCATCGGTCGTGGGCGGAACCATGGAAGGTGAAGGTGGTGGAGCCGTTGCGGACGACGACGGTCGAGGAGCGGCGAGGAGCGTTGGAGGAAGCGGGATTCAACACGTTTCTGTTGCGATCGCGTGACGTCTACATCGACCTGCTTACTGACAGTGGCACGAGTGCCATGAGCGATCGGCAGTGGGCAGGGATGATGCTCGGTGACGAAGCCTACGCCGGAAGCGAGAACTTCTATCATCTGCAGGAGGCCGTGGAAGAAACGTACGGATACCCCTACCTGGTTCCCACTCATCAGGGACGCGGTGCCGAGCACATGTTGTCCAAGTTGATGATCAAGGCCGGTGACTCGGTACCCGGAAACATGTACTTCACGACGACGCGGTTGCACCAGGAGCTGGCCGGCGGTCACTTTGTCGACGTGATCGTACCGGAGGCACATCAGCCCGCCAGCGATTTTCCTTTCAAGGGGAATGTCGACCTGAGTGCCCTCGATCGGTTGATTCAAGAGGTTGGGCCGGAGAAGGTCCCGTATGTCTGTATTGGGGCCACGGTCAACATGGCCGGTGGTCAACCGATATCCATGGCCAACATGAGAGCCGTTCGACAATTGACCCAGCGCCACGGCATTCCCATTTTTCTGGATGCCACACGGTGTGTCGAAAACGTCTACTTCATCCAGCAGCGCGAACCGGGTTATTCGGATCGGACCGTGGCATCTCTTCTCAAGGAGTTCTGCTCGTACAGCGATGGTTGCACGATGAGTGGCAAGAAAGACGCGCTGGTCAATATCGGCGGCTGGTTGGCGATGCGGGACGCCCAACTCCTCGAACGTGCCCGAAACCTGGTCGTCGTTTACGAAGGACTGCACACATATGGGGGACTGGCTGGTCGCGACATGGAAGCAATGGCGCGGGGGATTGGTGAGTCGGTTCAGGACGATCATATTCGTGCCCGCGTCGGCCAGGTGGAATACCTGGGGCACCGCCTGATCGACTGGGGTATCCCCGTGGTGCACCCGATAGGCGGTCACGCGATCTACCTGGACGCCCGAACATTCTATCCCCAGGTTCCTCAGGACCATTTTCCTGCCCAGACATTGGCCGCGGAACTGTATCTCGATTCGGGCGTCCGTGCGATGGAACGAGGGATCGTTTCGGCCGGCAGAGATCCGGCGACCGGGGACCATCGTCGTCCGGCTCTTGAGCTTGTTCGTTTGACGATCCCGCGTCGAGTCTACACGCAGGCCCACATGGACGTTGTGTCCGAGTCAGTGGCTGCCGTCTATGACCGTCGGGAAGACGTTAAAGGGATGGAGATGGTTCACGAACCGGAGTACTTGCGGTTCTTCCAGGCTCGCTTCAAGCGACGAAACTAGCGGTCCGTCGTGTGATGTCAATGGTCTTGGATGAGGAACCGGAGGAAGGGACGACGCGCGCCGACCGGCGCGTCGAAGCCGCCGAAGATCCACGCCGTCACTCTGCCCGCACTCGACGTTTTCCATTCGCGTTCTTCGCGTAGATCGTGGTGAATCACCGTGCGATCGGGCATGGGGCCCGGTCGTTGTATCGGTCCGGTAATACTGCTAGACTCGAAGTTCGCCCGCCAACGCAGCCGTTCTCGAGCAACGTGCCCTCTCAACTGGTTTTCCGTGGAGATTCTCTAATGAAACGCATACTTTTTGGATGTCTGATCGCGACCGTCGCCGTTGCAGGCCCGACGTTGGGATTGGCGGGCGAAAACGAATTAACGGCTCAGGAAAAGGCGGCCGGATGGAAGCTGCTCTTCAATGGAAAAGACTACGCGGGATGGAAATGTAATAACGACAAGCCGATCGCCACGGGTGTGGAGCAGGACGCGATGGTGCCCTACAAGTCCGGGGGCTACGTCATCATTCATAAGAAGCCGTTTGGCGATTTTGTCTTGAAATGTGACGTGAAGTGGGATTCACCAAAGTGCAATTCGGGGATATTCCTTCGAGTCGAGGATCCTGGGAATCCCGTTCACACGGGTTTTGAGATTCAGGTCGCCGGCGGCAACTCAATCGGCAAGCACGCGATGGGCGCCTTGTACGATCTGGTCGGAACGACTCAGAATGCAAGCCGTCCGATGGGCGAGTGGAACCAGGTGGAGATCCGCTGCCAGGGTCCCAAGATCTCAGTCACGATCAACGGCAGGAACGTGGTGCAAGCCGATTGCGATCAATTCGATCAACCGGGCCTCTGTCCCGACGGCCGGAAGCATAAGTACAAACTCAACGGGAAACCGAGAGCCGTAAAGGACTTTGCTCGATCGGGATACTTGGGATTTCAGGATCATGGTCACAAAGTCTGGTATCGCAACGTCAAGTTGTTGGAGCTCAACTGACGGCGCGCTTGTGAGTGCGGGAGGGAAAGGAACCTGCTGATGGAATCACAGCTTCCAGACGAATTGTTGCAGGGCATGGAGCGAAGCGGCGTGATCGCCGTGCTCGTGATCGACGACCCGCGTGATGCCGTCCCGGTGGCCGGTGCACTGCTCGACGGCGGCGTCGACTGCATGGAATTGACGCTCCGAACGCCGGCAGCCATTAATGCATTGCGCGCCGTGCGAGAGGGAGTGCCCAAGATGCTGGCCGGGGTCGGGACGATCCTGAATGCGCGGCAGGTCGAGATCGTGTCACAGGCCGGAGCGGCCTTCGGTGTTTCGCCCGGAGTGAACGCCGGCGTGATTGCGGCCGCACGACGCGCAGGCCTCCCGTTTGCACCGGGGGTCATCACACCGACGGATGTCGAATCGGCCATTGAATTGGGTTGCCGGGAGCTGAAGTTCTTTCCGGCCGAGCCGTCTGGAGGATTGGCTTACCTGCGCAGCATGGCCGCGCCCTATCTGCATTTGGGATTACGTTTTGTCCCCTTGGGGGGAGTCAACGCCGAGAATATGGTCGATTACCTGGCCGATCCCCTGATCCTCGCGGTCGGGGGCTCTTGGCTTGCGCCAAGGGCTTCGATACGAGACTCGGATTGGGCGGGAATTCGAACGAGGGCCGAGGCGGCTCGCCGGGCCGTGGATGAATTGCGACGAGGCGAGGGCCGTTGATGAGCGTAGTAACATTCGGCGAAGTGATGGCCCGCATGGCCACGCCTGGTTTCTTGCGCTGGGGGCAGGCCGTGCCGGGGGATATCGAAGTGACGTTTGCGGGTGCAGAGGCCAACGTGGCTGCGTCGCTCGCGTTGTGGGGATGCCCCACGCGGCTGGTGACCGCTTTGCCGACCCATGCACTGGCCGAGGCCTGTGTGAGCCAGTTACGTCGCGTGGGTATCGATACCGACTCGATCGTGCGCATGGATCAAGGGCGGTTGGGGCTGTACTTTCTGGAGACCGGCGCCAACCAGCGGCCGAGTCGAGTGGTCTACGACCGAGCCGGGTCAACCTTCGCACAGGCCGCTGCCCAGAGCTACGACTGGGAGAGCCATCTCGACCAGGCCCGGTGGTTGCATACGACGGGGATCACCCCGGCCGTTTCTGCGGCCGCCGCCGAAGCCACACTTGCGGCCTTGCAGACGGCGAAACGGCTCGGCGTCACCGTGTCGTGCGATTTGAATTATCGAAGCAAGTTGTGGGACTGGGAACCGTCCACGCCGCCCCGCGACCTGGCGGAAAGGACCATGCGAGAGCTATTGCCCTCGGTGGATGTGCTCATCGCCAATGAAGCGGATTGTGCCGATGTGTTGCGGATTCGAGCGGCGGGCAGTGATGTTGACCGTGGACGACTTGATGCCGATCGCTACCCCGAGGTGGCGTGCCAGGTGCTCGATCAGTTCCCGAATCTGCGTTGGATCGGCATTACATTGCGCGAGAGCCTGTCGGCAACTCACAACCGATGGGGGGCGATGCTTTTTGACGGGAAGACACATACGGCCCATTTTGCGCCGATGGTGGATGGTCGGTATCACCCCTATGACATCACCAGCATTGTTGACCGCGTTGGAGCCGGAGACGCATTTGCCGCCGGGCTCATTTACTCGCTCATCCACTTTGGCCCGGATGAACCGGAACGGACGATCGGTTTTGCGACCGCTTCCTCCTGTCTGGCCCACTCGGTGCGCGGCGATTTCCACTACTCGACCCTGTCGGAAATCGAAGCGTTTCGGACCGACGGCGGGTCGGGGCGAGTCGTTCGATAGGACCGATGTCCGGTGCTCAAGAACAGGGGCTCAGGATCGGGCCGCGGTGGGGTGGACCCACGGGCCGCGATAAGGCCGGGCCAGCAAACGGTTGGCTTCCGCGTCGCCGATGACCTCACCTTTCTTAGGATCCCAGGCCAAGGTGCGTCCGAGCTGAAGGGCCACATTGGCCAGGATGCAACTGGCCGAGGAAATGTAACCCTGCTCGATATCCGCCACCGGCCGTCCTCGTGTTTCCACAGCCTTAAGCCAGTCGACCATGTGGCCGCGAATGGCCGGCGCTACGTGCTTCTCCAGGTCCTTTTCCGTCTGGTCTTCCGGGTACTTGTCCAACTCCATTAAGACATCTCGGTGAATCGGCTTACCTTTGCCTCGGGGAATAAAATCGTACTTCCAAACGCTTGCTTTGAGTGTTCCCTTTTCACCGTAGAGAGTCGCACCCCACGGATATTCCTTGTCGGGCGGGTCACCCCAGGTGCGGTGTTGCCAGATAATTGGAAAACTGTCGTAGTCAAACGTCGCCGTTTGCGTATCCGGGATGTTCGCTTTTGCGTCCTTATCGACCAGAATCCCACCGGATGACGCGACCGTCTTGGGCCAACCGAGGTCGAGGAACCAGCGGACCATGTCGAACATGTGAATACACATGTCGCCCATGATGCCGTTGCAGTACTCTTGATATCCACGCCAACGGCGGGGATGGATCTGTTCGTTATACGGTCGCATGGGAGCCGGCCCGGTCCACATATTCCAATCCAGGTAATCGGGCGCCGCAATGTCGGGCGGATTGCCTTTGGAACGCATGTGATAATAGCAGTAGATCTCGATCAACCCGATCTTTCCCAGTTTTCCCGACCGGACGATTTCATCTCGTGCATGAATCAGGTGCGGCGTGCTGCGACGCTGAGTGCCCACTTGCACCACGCGACCCGTTTGACGAGCGGCAGCGAGCATAGCTTGTCCCTCGCGCACGTCGACACTGATCGGCTTCTGTACATAAACGTCGGCGCCGGATGTTACGGCGTCGATCATCGGCAATGCGTGCCAGTGATCCGGCGTACCGATCAAGACCAGATCCAGATCCTTCTGCGCCAGCATTTGCCGGTAGTCACTGAACGTGCGTGGCTTTCTTCGCGAAGCCTGACGCGTGGCCACCAGTTCGGCCGCATCGCCCAACATTCTCTGGTCAACGTCGCACAGAGATACGACGTTCACCGGTGCCACTTGGACCAGTCGAAGCAGATCGGCCTTGCCGTACCAGCCACATCCGATCAACCCGACACGTTTCGGCGTTTGGTCCGCCAGTTCGGCGGCCAAACCGGATGATCCCGCCAGGGCGAACCCGGCCGCCGCGGACTTGAGAAAACTCCGTCGATGCATGATATCAAGCTCCAAGAATAGCGGATTTGAAGTCAACAACCTTCATCACGCGACAACGACCGCCGCCCGTATGGCCGGGAACAATATACACGAACGCCGACCTCTGGGCGACGACCAATGGCTCCGAGGCCTGCGGCGAAACGTGGGGCGAGCGCCGCCGGCCCGGCCGTTGGTCCGCATCCTATCAGCTGGGCCTCTCTTCGCGCCTTCCCAGTCAGGAAAACAGCCTGCTCTGAGTGTCCTCTCGCACAAACCACTCGCCCGCTATCAGGGCAACGCGTATTCCGCAGGTCAGAACTGCGCCAAGTCGGCGCCCAACAGTCCGACGCGCTTCCCGTTCTTCTTGAGCAGCTTAGTCGCCCGGTCGTTAATGGCGAGCAGAACGAGCAAGCCGAGGCAAGGCACCAACGTCAGTACGCCCAACACGATGCCGACCGCCGTTCCGTAAACCCGGGTGGCAAGCAGAAGTACGAAGATCATGCCGATCAGGCCATCGATGAGCACGCCAAGAGACAAGAAGAACCTCATCGGGGCGGGCGTCACCATCATGATCCCGAATGCGACGAAGTACAGCAAAATGCAGACCATGATTCCCTTCTGGGAAAAAGCCACACTGCGGAGATCGCTGGTCGTGTTGTTGACCAGACCGGTGATTTCGGCA
>CAYNDU010000320.1:0-6928 GCA_964395615.1 uncultured Pirellulaceae bacterium
GTCCTGCTCTCGGACCACGAACCCCCCAAAAAAACAGGGTGTCTGGATTTGGCGTCTGGATTTGGCGTCGGATTCGGTGGATTCGGCGTGCTCTATTTGGATGTACAGATCGAATGCAGCGAGGATTCAGACGTTTCTGGTCGTCTCTCCAGAATGCACTCGATTTGGACACGCCCGTCGTCGTTCGCGAAGGAGTGCAAACGCTGGGTGCCGTCAGCTCCATTGCAGACGGTTGATCGAACCGAGACGTGTACTTCCTCGGTTCAAAAACTGGGATATCTAAGGGCGCCTGATTGACCGACATGTATCGGCCGCCGACAACCTGTAAGAAATACCAATGTCAGAGGTATTCGGCCGGGAATTTCCACGGGTCGCGGTATTCGGGGACCGACAGCCGAGCAGCCTGGTCATCGCTGATGATCTTCTCGGTATTCGGATCAAAATCGATGGCGCGACCCAACTTCAGCGACAAGTTTGCCAACACCAACGGAATGTCGACGCTGCAGTGATAGTCCGGGCTGCAACTCGGTGTGCTCCGACTCTTGATCGCGTCAAGCCACTCGCGTTCATGTCCCGGCGAAGGAGCTACCGTCGGCTCCGGCGGTTCGGAGTCTTCAAGCAGTTTGCCCTCCGGCACCACCTCATGCATGCCATAGTTGCAGAACATTGTGCCGCGCCCGCCGTGAAAGTAGATACCTAGTCGTCGAGCTGGCGTGCCTCGCCCAAAGTCAAACGCAAAACTGTTAACCGTTGACATCGACCATTTCATCACCATGTTGGGATACTGCCAAGTGACTTCTTGCGTGTCCGGAGCATCTCCGTCACAGTTACTGGCAAAACGTCCGCCCGCGGAAAAAACACGCTGAGGGAGCCCCAGACCTAGCGCCCAGACCGGAAGGTCGACGATGTGTGGCGCCATACCACAGGTCCAACCACCCGTGTACTCCATGAACCAGCAGTGGTGAAACGCGCTCTTTGCCAGGAGCGAATTATACGCTCGCTCGGGATAGGGGCCCAGCCATCGGTTCCAATCCAAACCGGCTGGCGGCGTCGTATTAGGATCGTGTCCAATCCCCTTTGGTCCCTCATTCATGACATTGAACGTGCGAACCACCGAGACATCACCCAGTTTGCCCGACTGAATCCACTCGACACACCGTCGATAATTATTGCCGGCGTGAATCTGAGTGCCTACCTGGCAAATCCGTTTGTGCCTTCTGACCGCGTTGCGAACCGCCAGGCTCTCGCCAACATGCAGAGTCATCGGCTTCTGTAGATACAAGTCTTTTCCCGCTCGGCAAGCATCCACGGCAATCAAACAGTGCCAGTGAGGGGGCGTGGCAATAATCACTCCATCAACGTTTTTGTCGCCGAGAAGTTCTCGGTAATCATGGTACTGCTTCGCAGATTGATAGCGTTTGCCCGTGTCTTCAAGACGTGACTGCCAGACATCGCTGAGCGCCGTTATTTCCACGTCCGCCTGGCTCGCGCAATTCGCCAGGTTCGCTCGACCCATCCCGCCGCAGCCAATCAACCCAATGCGCAACCGTTCATTGGCCGCTGCCTTGCCCTCCTTGCCTAAGGCCCGCGCGGAAACCACCAAAGGTGCTGCCGCAACGCTTCCGGCAATCGCCGTCCGCTGCAAGAAACTTCTACGAGTGAATTGGCGGTGCGCGGCCATGAATGCAGCTCCTGGTTTCAAGGGAAGGACGATCGTCGTCGAGCTCGGAAGGTAACCGTGACGAGCGATGATGCGTCTATTCTAAACAGAATCGCCATTGTCGACGACAGGCTACCGGGCGGTTTGCAAACGTCGCGATCTGACTCTTGACGCAATCGAGTCAGTCACAGCTCTGCGCAGCACTCAACAGCGCGCGGACGTTCTCCGGCGGCGTGTCCACCGCCAAGGTGCACCCGCTGCTCACGACAAGTCGCCCCGGCGCAGCCTCCTGACAGGATTGGATCAACCGTCGGGTCGCATCCGCCACCAATTCGGGGGTCGACCGTTCTAGAACTCCAACCGGATCAAGATTACCCCAAACGGTCATACGCGAGTCCGCTTTCAACACCGCCGACATATCCACTTGATGATCCAGTTCGAGAATATCCGCCTGACTGCACACCATATCTGGCAGAATCGGCGTCGCGTCACCACAAATGTGTAGAGAGACCCTCTTTCCCGTCTCCCGCAACCCTTCAATGACTCTCCGCTCAAACGGCAGAGCAAATTCCCGATACCGTGCCGGGCCGATGAGCCCGGCCGGCGAATCGCCACCGCTCAGAACATCCGCTCCCGCCTCGCCAAGCGCCCGGCCGTAGGCGACGGCATGTTCCACAAACGGCTCCATCACGGCTCTCACAAATGACGGATCGTCGACCATGTGAAGCATCAGCCTTTGGCTACCGACGAGCGCGCTGGCTAGCGAAAAAGGAAACTGGTCGAAGCAAGCCACGACCGCCGCCCGATCGCCAATGGCTTCCGACACACGCCGCACCGCCTCGATCATCAGGCCTTGTCGCCCAAGCCGATGAGGTGCAGGTCGGGGGAGACGGTGAAGGTCGTCGCGCGTACGAATTAACGGACGGCCGACGCCACAGATCGGCTGATTCGGGCCCGGAGAATCCACCTCGGCCCCCAACGCCTCGGCCGTCACCCACGTATCGGCGGATACCCAGACCGCGTCCGGACGAAATCGCTCGTAATAGTTCACCACCGACTCGGCCAATCGTTGCGGATCGAGCGAATAGTCGAGGATGGTCATGCCTGCCAGTTGGGCGCAGAAATGGACCGCCAGAGGACCCGCAACCGGCCGATCGGTCGGCTTGCCGGCTAATACATCAAGAAGTCTCCTTCGACCGCTCACCGCGTTGCCCGTCTCCTCGAGAGCTACCCGACCACTCCAGTCGCCCTCTGCATTGTAATTGGTCTGCAATACCAGCCCAAGGTACCGCACAAACATCACTACCGCCCGGATTCTCCCAGTGGGACGATGCCCCACCATCGACTGTGTCACGCCAAAAGTCGTGATCCGTGTCCTAGTGACATCGTCTCCAACCGGGCGCGTGCCACGTAACAGCAACGAATCGGCCCAACTGACAAGTTCACTTCCGCCTGCAAGAGACCGGATTTCCAGAGAATAGATGGAACAGGCATTTCTGATAGCGGAGTTACGCTTCGGCCGCAGTGGCGTATTCCCGCCGCTGAATTAGCTGGTAGGCAACGGCAAGGAGGACCGAAGAGACAACGAGCAGCACGAGGATACTCTGCCAGGCCGGTTCGTTACCGAACAGTATTTCGGCTTCTTCGGGCAGGTCCTTGCGCCAGTCCATCCAGTAAATCAACAGATTGCGCAGCCGGTACTGCACGGTTAGTTGATTGATCACTGCCGGGATCAGTGAGACCAGGAATTCGAAGACCAGCGTATAAGCAACGGCGATGACCATCGCGCGTCGCGGGAAGACCGCCGCAAACAGGCTGTACAGAGCCCCGTAGGCAAGGCAGGCGAGAGTCACCAGCGAGACGATCGTGGCCCACAGCCGCCAGGCGTGTTCCGGCCGCGCGATCCACACGCAAATGGTCGTGCTAGTCCATCCGGCCAACAGCGTCCAGGCCATCGCCGCGGCGTATTTGCCCAAGAGAACACTGGCACGGCCGCGCGGGCGCACCGCCAGATAGATCCAGGTCTTTCCCTCCAATTCCGTGTGTATCATGGGGGTGACCCACAGCAGCAACCCGAATAACGTGATCACCTCCGGAATCAACCCGAAGAAGACAAGCCCCCACACCGATTCCGGATAATGCTCGAGCGAAGCTCCGCCCTCCGGACCGGCTTGCCCCTGATCAAAGGGCCCGAAGGGCTGCTGCCGTGTTTGATATCGGATCACCGAGCCGTTCTCCTGGCGAACCACTACGGTCGTATCGCCTTCGGAAACGACTTGTTCTTCATAGTGTTTTAGAACGCTGACGATGAATACGGGAAAAGCAATCAACAAACTCCAGATCGCCAGACGACTGACGGTCATCGTTCTCAACATCTCAAACTGAAAAACAGAGGCCAGACCGCGAAACATCATTAGACTTCTCCCCGGTGCATGCGCATCAATGACGAAAAGAAGTTCTGCAGGCTGTCATCGGTCGAGCGGACCTCGACCACCTCGATGTCGTGTGACGCGAGCCAGCCGGGTAACTGCCGGTAGATTTCGAGTGGTTGACGAGTGGCAATCACCAATTCCGATTGCCGATCATCGATGCTGACCGCATCGACGAGATCGGCCTCGAGCAACAGCTGAGTCAGTGCGGTCCGTTGAGCGGTCCGAATGCGAATTTCGCTGGGAACATCAGCCAGCATCGTGTGGATCTCGTCCGACGACCCCGAGGCCAACAGTCGGCCCCCGCGAATGAGCAGGAAGGAAGGACTAATCGCCTCCACTTCATAGAGGATGTGGCTGGCCAGAATCAAGCTCCGCCCGTCTTGAATCCACTCGCGCAACAGCTCGGTCATCTCGTGCCGTCCGACCGGGTCGAGTCCGTTGAACGGTTCGTCCAAGATCAAGATCTCGGGTCCGTGCGCGAACGCCTGGGCCAGCTTTGTACGCTGTCGCATGCCGAGTGAATAGGTTCCCATTGCTCGCCGCATCGCCGGCCCAAGACCGACGCGGTCAAGTGCAGCGAGGGCGCGCTGACTCGCATCGCGCCGGGGAAGACCGTGCAGTCGAGTCAGATAGGTCACCCAGTCCAGGGCCGTGACATTGGGATACAGAACATCAACGGCGGGACAGAGTCCTATCTTTCGCAATAGAGCATCTCGGTTCCAAGGCTCTTCGCCACATACGCGAATCGTCCCCATCGTCGGACGAAGCTGGCCGGTGATCAGATTCAGCAGAGTCGTCTTGCCCGATCCGTTCGGACCCAAGAGTCCGTAGGCGCCCGGGTCAAGTGACATCGTAATGTCATTAACTCCGATCACCGTGCCGTAGAGTTTTGTGACACCCTGCAAATCGATCATGCAATTCGCTCACACACGCATGGGTGCTGCCACACGCGTCAACAAAATAATCGTGGGAAAAACGGTCAGAATACCAAGCATCACGGCAGCTGGCGAAACGTCGCCAACGTCGATCGGCAGACCAAACAACCAGGTCTGTATCCTTCCTAACGTGTGATAGAGCGACAACAAGCTCCACTGCCGACCGGCCGCAATCGTCGATAACTCGGCGTAGGCCGCCCAGCCCAGCCCCCAGACGGCAAACCAGGCAAAACCAGCATAACGACTCTCCGTCGTCATCGATGAAAAGAACAGGGCGAGTGCGGTGGTCGGTAACATCAGGATTAAGGACGCGCCCAGAATGCGCAACGGCAAGTCCCAAGTCTCCACGACCACACTCAAATCAGGTGATAGCGAGACTCCCAGGACGTAGAGCGCCAGCGCAGGGAGGGTTGTGATCGCTGCCAGATAAAACCACACCACGCATGCCTTGCCTAAGACATATTCGATCGGAGTAATGGGACGGGCAAAGTAAAGCAAGAACGCGCGGGATCGAAAATCCTGGGAAATCAGCGGTGGCGCGATCATCCCCACCAACAACACCATCAACGTGCCCTGCGGGTAACGAAAAAATGTCATCAACAGCAGCGACCAGATCTCGTGTCGAGCCAATTGCGGGTCGGAACTCAACGACGTCAATGCCGAACCCGAATTGGGAAGCCAGTTCAGTCCCGCCACCAACGTGCGCCCCGTCTCCGGACGCTCCAGCGTCTGCTCGTAAAGGAAGAACAAGAGCGCCAGGAAGATCGTCGGGAGCCAGGAAAGCAACAACATACGGCGCAACCAGTGGCTCTTCCACATCAGCCGAATCCCCGTGCCGGCGATCACGGTCCAACGCAACCAGGGACTCTCGAGCGCTCCGTTCCACGAACGGTACCCCACGTCATGAATCGGCATGATCTTCTCCCCGCACCGTCTCCATGAAGATCTGTTCCAACGAGTTGCGCGCAGGAACCAAGGATCGTAGCGCTACACCGGCCTCGTCCGCCCACAACCAGATCTGCCGTTCTGCGTCCGGCCGATCAACGAACACCTGTAAGGTCCCGTCCGAACCGATGGTCACGTTTCCGCCTGAGCACCGAATCAGGTCGATCAATGATTTGGGATCGGTTGACGTGCGAATATGTAGAGTCGGCGACGTCGGTCGGCTCAACGCATCGAGCGCATCAGTCACTCGGACCTTACCCCGAGCAACAATGACCACCATCTGACACGTCTCGCGCACGTCCGGAAGAATGTGCGTAGACAGAAGAACCGACTTGCCGAATTTCGAAGAAAGGACCGAGATCCGATGCAGCATGGCAATCCGCTCATCGGGATCGAGGCCGGCTGTCGGTTCGTCGAGTATCAGGAACGACGGGTCATGAACGATAGCCTGTGCGAATTTCAGTTTTTGACGCATGCCGGTTGAATACGTGTCAACGGCCCGATAGCGTTCTTGCTCGACACCACAAAAATCGAGAATCTCGTGGCTCCTCCGTAACGCCTCAACCGGCGGTTGACCCGATAAGCGGGCCGCGAACTGCACCATTTCCACACCAGACAGGCCGGCAATGTAACAGTCGTCCTCGGGCATATATCCCACGTGCTGCCGAATGGCCTGAGCCTGTTCGGTCAACTCGAAACCCAAAACGTGTCCCCTGCCCGCCGACACGCGAACCAGCCCCATCAGAACCTTAATCAACGTCGTCTTTCCCGCTCCGTTGGGACCCAAAAGACCGGTGATTCCCGGCTCAATGACCAACGTCACACCGTCCAATGCCTTAACCGCGCCGTAACTCTTGCAGATCCCTTCCAAGGCTACGATCGCCGATGACACAGCGCGGGCATCTCGTGGTCGGACAGTCGACTTCATGGACTTTGAGTCACCTCGTTGTTAGCGG
>CAYNDU010000321.1:0-6925 GCA_964395615.1 uncultured Pirellulaceae bacterium
CCTGTAATGGGCGATAGTAGAATTGCCGGCGCGATCGCGGTTCATCTCCAGAGAACTCGAATCCTACTTCGGCTTCACCTCTTCCGCCCATGCCTCGTGCATCGCCTCGAGCTTCGCCACGATTTCCGGTTTCTCTTTGGCGTAGTTGACTTTCTCCGGCTCCGCGTCGGTCAGGCGATGGAGCGACACGTTTTCCCGCCCCTTCGCGCCGATCAGTTTCCACTCTCCGTCGCGGACCGCCCATTTTGTGCCCCACGCAAAGTAGAGCACGCCGCCATACTTCGACTCGGCCTGCCTCGATTCAATCATCGGCAGCAAGCTATGGCCGTCAAGTTGCGGGGCGTCGGCTGACCATTTCAATCCGCACAACTCCAGGACCGTCGGGAACCAATCCATCACCGTGATCATCTGATCGCGAACCTCGCCTTGCGGCAGCCTGCCCGGGTAGCTGATGATGGCCGGAACGCGGATGCCTCCTTCGAGAAAAGAGCCCTTCTGTCCGATCCATTTACCTGTATTCCCACCGCCGCTCGCGCCGTAGAAATGTCCCTTCGGGTAACCGCTCTTATGCCCATCATCGCGGGAAAGTACTTCCCGTCGGCATCCACTTCCTCGGTTCCTTCGTACAGGTCGTGGAAGCCAGAGCCGTGCAGGAAGTAGTGGTTGTAGTTGTCGATGAAGCCGTCGCGAATGCCGAAGAATTCGTCAAAGCCCTGGCACGTCGGACCATGGTCGCGATGGGCGCCGAGATGCCACTTCCCGAACAGTGCCGTCCGATAGCCGGCCGACTTCAAAACCTCGGCCAACGTGACTTCCTCCAAGGCCATGTTGATCCCCTTGGGACCGTGCATGTCGCCCTGCGTCCAGTGACGCACGCCACCTCGCTGCGGATGCCGACCGGTCATCAACGCCGCGCGCGACGGACAACAGACCGTATGCGCGTAAGCCTGAGTGAAGCGAACGCCGGTCGCCGCAAGTCGGTCGATGTTCGGGGTAATCAGGTCGGTCGAACCGTAGCAGTTTGCATCGAGCGTGCCCTGATCGTCCGTGAAGAGGATCACGACGTTCGGGCGGTCAGCCCGCGCCAAACCGGTCAGGGTCGATAGCAACAAGGCGAGTGCGGTCCAAATGGTTTTCATTCTCAACGTGTCCCGATATTTCTACAGGAAAACTTCCAAAAGGCTACAGAATCAATTGCCGGTTATCGCACGGATTATCTGGCGAGTTTTCCGCCGCGACCCTGGCAGGTCATGCCATGAAGACACTGTAACCTTTTGGCTGGTAGGTGGTTGCGATTTTTACTTGAATCTTCAATCGAGTCGTTCTTAGGATGGAAATAGGGGTCTCGTGTGTGCGACAACCCAGGTTTTGGCGAGTCGACCGGCCCGCCCATCGCGGCGAATTAGCGAGCCGTTGTCATCGTACAAAACGGTCATCACTGTACAAGACGGGCCGACTTATGGAGTCGGCCATCGTAAAGGACGGTTCCCATGATTCACTCAACTCGCCGCAAATCGCGGGACAACCGACACGCGGCGAGTGGCCGCAGTCGTTACCAATCAGCATTATGGCGCCGACTTGCGGAGCCGCCGAGGCACCTCCCCTCGAAACGAGGCATTGGGCGTTCGAGCGACGACCGCCCGTTCGTACCGCCTGAAGACTGGTATCAACCCGATGGTACGGCCGCGTCGGGCGACTTTCGTGTCATCGATCAGGTCGCGGGGAGCGGGTATCGGCACGTGGTATCGGCCGATCAGGTGCGTGACCGACTGCGCCAACTGCCAACACGATTTATTGAACCGTTGGAGGTTGTGCAGTTGAGCCGCATGACTCGCAAGAAACAGACGTATCCCTGCTATGGCATGCAATGGGGTTCGGCGATTTACCTCTATCCACTTGAAGAGTCACTTATCGAGTTCTTTGCTCGTCCACCAAAGCCGGCCGAGCGCCGTGAGGCGAGCATGCACGGCGGCCGGTGGAAACAGGCCGGCGCGGCGGGATGGCAGTTGGTTTGGACACCTCAGACGGCCTGCGATTTCTATTTAAATAATGTGCTGCTGCACGAATTGGCCCACCTGTTAGACGATCGGAATTCCAGTTATGCCGACCGAGAGCGATTTGCCGAGTGGTTCGCGATGGAGTGGGGTCGCCGGCCGGCACGGATCAGGGGCGTCCGGTTTTGTCGGCAAAAACGGGGTGTCCGCCGCCGGCACAATGGCTAGACGGCAGGGCGGCCAATTTGGTGAGGCATGGAGGAGATGCTATAATTCCGGCAGTCTCTTCCTGCGAATTCTCATCACGACTACGAATTGAGAGCTGGTGTGGTGCGGCCTCCCCCGGGGGCGCCAGGGATTCGCGGTCAGGTGCGATTTTCACGAATAGTAAAGAAAGGACAATCGAGTGATGACGCAAGCGAATTGCGCCGCGCGGATCCGGGGACTGTTGATGCTGGCCGTTTGGGTTGCCGGGCTCGTGGCAACGACGGTTAAACCGGTCAGCGCCGACGTGACTGCCGCGCATCGTCGCGAGTTGTCCAATGTAAAGATTGCCGTGCGTCGGGCGGCGACGTTCCTCCGTATTGGCAAACTGTCGGAGGCTGCCGAGTCGGCCAAGGAAGCTCAGCAGAAACTCGGACGCTTGCTCAAGGGTGCCTCGCCGGATCTGGTGCGCCAGGCCCGGAAGACGCACAGTGATCTGAAGCAGGTGGTTGAAACACTGACCATTCGCGGGATCGATTTACCCGCGCTCAAGGATCTGGCCGCAATGGCGGAATCCGGCCCTGACGATTCAGGATCCGTTCGTTTCAGTCGTGACGTGGCGCCGATACTGATCAGCAAATGCGGTCGCTGCCACATCGATCGGCAGTCGGGTGGCCTCGATTTGGGCACGTTTGCAGCGCTCAGCAAGGGCAATGATGATGGACCGATTGTCCTGGCTGGGGACGCGGATGGCAGTCGACTGGTCGAGGTGATTGAGACCGGTGCCATGCCGAAGGGAGGTCTTAAGGTCTCGTCGAACGAATTGGCTGTCCTCAAAAAGTGGATTGCGGTGGGGGCGCGGTTCGACGCTGAGGACCCGGCCGAGCGACTAACAAGTTTGGCGCCTGGAGCACGTCCGGAAGCATTGCCGTCGGTTCCGGTCGTCACGGCGACGGGCAAAGAAACTGTCTCCTTCGCGGGCGACATTGCGCCGATCTTGGCCAGTCGGTGTGCCGGGTGTCATGGAAACGGTCAGCAGGTGCGCGGCCGATTCAACGTGACGACGTTTCGCGGCCTGTTACGCGGCGGCGATAACGGGGCACCCGTCGTGCCGGGACAAGCGGCGGAGAGTCTCTTGATCGCGAAACTTCTCGGGACCGCCGGTGGCGAGCGGATGCCGGCCGGGCGGCCTCCGCTTGAAGAAGCGTCGATGGTAAGTTTGAGAACATGGATTGACGAGGGCGCTCATTTTGACGGTGGTGACGCGACTCGAAATATTGCGGAAATTGCGGCAATCGCCAAATCCCGCCGCCAAACGCACCAGGAGCTGGCTGAGGATCGCGTAAAGTTAGGCTTGCAGAACTGGAAGTTAGTGATGCCCAACGGGGAGCCGGAGCGACTGGAGGCGGACCAGTTCCTGATCCTGGGCAACCTATCTCCCGATCGGTTGGAATCAGTTCGGGCAGCTGCCGAAGCGCTCGTACCTGGCCTGAAGAAAACGCTCGGCGTCGAAGAGAATCAACCGTTGGTCAAGGGACGAATGACACTTTTCTTCTTCAGTAGTCGATACGACTATGGTGAGTTCGGTCGGATGGTGGAAAAGAGGGACTTGCCCAGCTCGATTGTCTCGCACGGTCGGTTCACTCAGGTCGATGCATACGCAGCCTTTTTCTTGCCCGCGACTCAAGAGGAGTCTCTGAAGGGACTCCTCTTCGCACCCCTGGCCGAGGTCTTCTTGCAGAGTCGAGGAGACCTGCCGGGTTGGTTCGCTCGTGGTGCGGCCGGCGCCCTTGCCGATTTGCAGGACGTTTCCGCCGCACGGCGACTCGAGCAGCGCCGGCAGTTGGTGACCGTCTTATCGCGAATCAAGGGCCCCGATGACTTCACGAAAGGACGGCTCACGGCGGCGGACATGGAGATTGCGGGACGGAGTTTTTGTGCCCTGTGCGTTAGCGACCGGGGGCGTTTCAGAACGTTGATGCGACGGATTGAGTCGGGCAGCCCGTTTCCCGCGGCGATGGAGCAGGCGTACGGTGCCGAACTTGATAAACTGGTGGCCATCTGGCTGACGCGGGCGGCTCGCGATGCCGCGCGCCGCGGCCGGCGCGGACGTTCATGATGTGACAGGGGTTTGTACCGGCCGGTTCCCGGGGGTAGCGGAGGAAACGCTGCAGGTGTACGAGCAAATCGCACAATTCGTCCGATGGGCGATTCCTCCCGCATTGCACAACGAGGATCCTCGATATCGAGATGCGGCGCGAGCCGTTATTTTGGATATTGCGATGATGTTTTGGGGGCCCGTATTCGCTCCGATCTATTACTGGCTCGGCTCCCCACGCGGCGCGATCATCATTCTATCCGGCAGCTTCTGCCTGGTTCTCTTGCTGGTCGTACTGCGGATGACAGGATCGGTCCGAGTCGTTGGAAACATGATCACCGGTGTCGTGTTCGGCGTGCTGATCGGGTTGGCATGTGTGAGTGGTGGGATCCAGGCCGCCTCACTCTGTTGGCTCCCTGCCCTGCCGATTCTGGCTCTGCTGATCTGTGGTCCCATTGATGGGATCGTGTGGGCCGTGGTCAGCTGTCTGGCCTGTGCCGAATTCTACTGGATCGGGCGGATGAGTATCGACCTGCCCAACGACATTGACCCGCGGGCTCAGGAGTTTCTCTATTTCATTGGCGTCTGCGGGATCGTGTTGTGTGCCTTTGTTCTGACGTTGATGTTCACGCTGGGCGAGTCGCTCGCTCGCCGAAGCGTGGAAGCGGCCCGGGATGTCAGCGACCGTGCCAATGAGGCGAAGAGTCAGTTTCTGGCAAACATGAGTCACGAAATCCGGACACCCATGAATGCGATTCTGGGGATGACCGACCTGGTGCTCGACACTGAATTGAGTTCGGAGCAGCGTTCGTACCTGGGCGTCGCCCGCAAGGCCAGTCGCTCGTTGCTGACGTTGCTCGACGACATTCTCGATTTTTCCAAGATCGAGGCAGGCAAACTCCAACTGGTTCACGAGCCGTTCAATCTCCCGAAACTTCTGGGCGATACGATGAAGGCCGTCGGTTTCAAGACTCCCCGCCGGGAGGTCGCCCTGTTGTGCGACCTGGATGAACAATTGCCACGTTACGTGACGGGCGACGCCGGCCGGCTGCGCCAGATCATCTTGAATCTGGTCGACAACGGGCTCAAGTTCACAACCCAGGGTGAAGTTGCTCTCGAGGCGAGACTTGGATCCGTCGAGGGTGACCGGTTGGAGTTGGAGTTTGCGGTTCGTGACACGGGCCTTGGGATCTCGCCGGATAAGCAGCAAGTGATTTTTGAGATGTTCGAGCAGGCCGACATGTCGACCACCCGACCATTCGGTGGCGTCGGATTGGGGTTGTCCATTTGTTCACAGTTAGTGACCTTGATGGGCGGGAGCATCAGGGTCGAGAGCGAACTCGAAGAGGGCAGCACGTTTCGGTTTACTGCTCGATTCGGACTGTGCGACGATGTCGGATCGTCGCGTGCGACACGTGACATCTCGCTTCCCAAGGCGATCCACGCTCTCGTTGCGACGATACACCCCGCCGAACAGCGCTTGCTTGCTCGCTGGTTGAGCGAGTGGCAAATGACCGTTTCCACGCCGAGCGACCTGGCGGAGTTTTTGCGGGCTGTGTCAGAATCGGAATCGACGGGCGTTGCGTGCGATGTGATGGTCGTGGACCAAAGGTGCCTCGACCAGCCGACGATGGACACGATCCAATCGCTACGAGAAGTGAATCGAATCGCCGGACCGGTGATCATTCTGGTCCCTCCGGGCGAAGCCTGGCAGCCCGCCTGCACGAAGATCGACCGTGCCGCCTTTCTGCTTGTTCCCACCATTCCAGAAGAATTGCATGCGGCGTTAGCGAACGCGTGGGGATTGGAGTCCGCGGATCTCGAACCGCCAATACCGGACGGTATTTCTGTGCCGCAGCGTCTACTTCGTGTTCTGTTGGTCGAAGACAGTCTGGTCAATCAACGGCTGACCGCCGCGATTGTGGAGAAGATGGGGCATGAGATCGTGTTGGCCGACCAGGGTCAACAGGCCCTAAGCCTCTACCAGACGTCGCGGTTCGACTTGATTCTGATGGACATTCAGATGCCGGTGCTCGACGGCTTGCAAGTAACACGAATGATCCGCGAACAGGAGCTGGACACGGACCAGCACGTTCCGATCATTGCGCTGACCGCCCATGCATTGGCGACAGATAGACAGCGGTGCTTGGATGCCGGAATGGACGCCTATCTGTCGAAGCCGATCAGTGCCAAGGCGCTCCGGCAAGCCATCGCACGGCTCTTCGGTGATTCGGACTGATCCGGCACAGCCCCACACAGGCCTTCTGACGACGGATGTCGCATGATCGGTCCTCCGGGGCTTCCCACTGTCTCCCAGACGCTATAATAGGCCAAGGTCGAGTCGTCGGGTGCGCATCGGTTGCGGTCGTCTGCGCGAGCGGATCCTGAACGAATCATTTCCTGGTGCGGTTGGTCGTCGCGTTTTCAAGAAAAAGAGGTGGGATCATGGTGCGCTTGCTGTTTTTGATCGTAGTGACGTTTGGGTGTATTTCCGTGGCCAACGGTGCCGAATCGCCGGCAGTTGGGAAAGACCCCGGCGGGAAAGATACTATCGGAAAAGATACCGTCTATTCGAATGCGGGTGGCAAGGCTCAGACCGGTTACCTTGCTCGACCTGTTGCCGCCCAAC
>CAYNDU010000322.1:0-6891 GCA_964395615.1 uncultured Pirellulaceae bacterium
GTGGCAGTCGAGTTCGTGTAAGGGGGGCAGGAGTCATTCTCGGGCGCGCCCCGTAGGGTGCTTCGCACAATTGACTCCTGCCCCCTTTACCTCCGCGGAGTAGAGCAGAGAATCGGGGCGCCGTTGGTATGAGAGGTACGTGACCTTGAAAATACAACGCGTATTGGTAACGGGAGCGAGCGGAAAACTGGGTGGACCGCTGTGCGCGGCACTGGTCGAACGCGACTATCACGTCACGGGAATTCGGCACCGGCAGGCAATTGACACAGATGGCGTCGAAGAGGTTTCCGTCGACCTGGCCGACGCGGACGCGGTCGCAGCCCTGGTGGCCGATGCGGACGCAGTGATCCATCTGGCCAGTTGCAAGGAGGACCGCCAGGGTGTGATCGATACGAGCGCTCGCGGCACCTTCCATCTGCTCGACGCAGCCGCCCGGTGCGGATCGATCCAACGATTCCTTCTATCGAGCGGTGACGCAGTCAACGGCATTTACTTCTATCCGAATCCTGCGCCTATTCGCGAAGAGATGCCGATGCGTGCCTATCCGGGGTATTACGCCCTGTCGAAAGTAGTCGAGGAAACGATGTGCCGGCAATTCTTCATCCAAGAGAGTGTGCCGACCGTCACGCTGCGCCTTTCGTGGATTCACGCCGAAGACGATATCTTGCGACACCTGACCGTCCAGGGTCCGGGCTTCGGTGTGCCCGTCTGGCCTGAATTGATGACCGAATCGCAAAAAGCCGGATTGCCTGCTGGAATGGACGCGACGGTGTCCCTGATTCACTCGGACGGAGCACCGTTTCGCCGACACATCGTGGCGATCGAGGACGCGGTGCGAGCGTTCTTGCTGAGTCTTGAAACGTCGGACATTGAGGGCGAGGTGTTCAACATCGCGATGGCCGAACCGTTCGATTACTCGCACGCGGCAGGCTATGCGGCCAGACAATTGAATGTCAACGCGATCGAACTCACCGACCCGGTCGGCCATGATTTCCGGATGGATGTCTCCAAGGCCCGCGGTCTGCTCGGGTACGAACCACTGATCGGCATTGAAGAGCTCATCGACCGGGCCGTCGAGTTTCGTGGGAGCGGCCAAACACGCCGGCGTACGTCGGGGTATGCCGGGTAGCATGCCGCTGCCCGGCCCTCGGCTCGCTGGTCAAGATTTGGGAGAATGTGCATGGGAAATCTGAACGGAAAGGTCATTGTGGTCACGGGAGGCACGTCGGGGATCGGCCTGGCATGCTGCGAGCATTTTGCACGCCAGGGCGCTTCCGTCGTGGCGGTTTCGATCCAGAGCGAGGAAGGGCGAATTCTGAGCGAACGGCTGACAGCCGAGGGGCATCGCTGCTCGTTCTTTCCGGCCGATGTGAGCTCGGAAGACGAAGTCCGAGCCGCAATAAACTTCACACGTGAGACGCTCGGAAAAATCGACGCGGTCCACTCCAACGCGGGAGTCCTCAGGAGCCAGAAGATTACCGAGTTGACCGTTGAGGATTTTCATCTCCTGATCAATGTGAACCTGCTCGGTGCCGCGCTGATCACCAAGCATGCCGTTCCGATCATGCAGGAGCAGGGGAGGGGGGTCATCTGCTACACGACTTCGGTCGCCGCCGATATCGGGTTTCCGGAACACGGAATCTACGCCGCTTCTAAAGCAGCCATCGTCGCCATGATGCGATCACTGGTAACCGACCACAGCCCCGAGGGAATACGGTTTGTGGCCGTCAGTCCGGGAACGATCGACACACCGATGCTGGCCGCCTCGTGTGAAGGGTGGGCAAAGCCGAAAGAAGAACTGTACGCCGATGTGGCGGCGAAGATCCCGGTGAGGCGGTTGGGACAACCGGACGACGTTGCGCGGATCGTGGCGTTCCTGTTCGGTGAGGACGCCGAGTTCATTAACGGTACGGTGATTGGCGTCGAGGGGGGAACGTTGGCTCTGCCGCCATGGTAGCATCGGGCTATTCGCGGCGACGGTCGAAGCTCTTTGCTGTGCGTTCGAGCCTGCCACGACGTGCGATCGGCCGTTTCGGGATCAACTTGAACAACGTTGGATAGAGGTGTGGAATATGAACGGCCGAATAACGACGACCCTATTGCTTGTCATACTGGCGGCAGGCGCCGCGTGGGCCTATCGTGGGGCGACCAGCGCGGAACCGCATGAACCGAGGACCAAGAAAATGATCTTCTCCCATATCGGTCTGATCACGGACCAGAAGAAGCCGGGGGAACGCTTCGTTCCCGCAACACGTGTCTGGGTAACGGACTTTCAGACACATCCCTTCCAGGTGGAGTGGTTGCGCTTCGAACCGGACTCACCAGTCACAGGCCCGGTCAGGAACTTGCCGCACCTCGCCTTCGAGGTCAAGAGTATCGCGTCGGCTTCCAAGGGGATGAAGGAACTGCTGGCGCCGTTCGATGCCGGCATCGCAATGGTCGGTTTCTATCAGTCCGAAGATGGGGCCGTGGTCGAATTCATGGAAATGAAGGAGGAGTGAGCCGGGGCGGCCGCTCAGTCGAACGTACGGCACAGCATGCCGCCGTCGGCCAGAATATGGGTACCCGTGATGTAGGCTCCGGCTTCACTTGAAAGAAGAAGAGTTGGTCCGACCATGTCCGCCACCTGGCCCCAACGCAGGACGGCCGTTCGTTGAGCAAACACCGTCTTCTGTTCTTCACTCAATAAGCTCATCGGCAGGTCGGTCATGACCGGCCCGGGCGCCAGACAGTTAACCGTAATCCCATGTGGACCGAGTTCCAGGGCCTGGGCTTTGGACATGGCGATTAGAGCGGATTTCGTGGCGGAATAGAGGCCTCGCGCCGGATTCGAGGCCAATGCCATGACCGACGACGTGTAGATGATGCGGCCCCACTTTCCTTCCACCATGCCCGGCACCAATGCGCGCGACAGACGCATACAACTGGAGAGATTAAGTTCCAGGATCCGGTCCCATACCTCGTCCGTCGTTTCGATCAGCGGTTGCGGCTGGTTGCTTCCGGCGTTGCTGAACACGATGTCGATTCGGCCAAACCGTTTCATCGCTTCGGCGGCCAGGTGGTCGACCTGTTCACGATCGGTCATATCCACGGTCAGAGATTCGACACGCCCATCCAACCCGTCACCGATTTCGGCGGCCGCCGTGGCAAGTTCATCGGCATGCCGAGCACAGATCATCACGTCCGCACCGGCTTCGGCGTACGCTCGAGCCACGGCCTTGCCGATCCCCTTGCTACCACCGGTTACCAGCGCCGAGCGTCCGGTCAAGTCGAACAGGCTTTCGTACATCGTCCCGCTCCCGTAAGGTCTTGTTACATCGTTCGCGGCGCGGGTGAACGTCAATCGTCGAGTATCGGACGATCCGCTCAACCCATCAGCGACTCAGCGACCCGCTAGATCAGGACTGTAGAGCCGCAACAACCAGATCGCCGACCTCGCTCGTACCGTACCCCATCTTCCCGGCACTCTGGCTCTTCATCTTCGTTCCGGTCACCGTCTCGATGGCCTTCAGAATCCGCGCACCCGAGTCGGGGAAGCCTGACTGGTCGAGCAGCATGGCTGCCGCGCTGATCGTGGCGATCGGGTTGATCACATTCTTCCCCGTGTATTTTGGCGCGCTGCCTCCCATCGGCTCGAACATGCTGCAACCGCCTGGATCCGGATTGATGTTCCCACCGGCGGCGACACCCATGCCGCCCTGCAGAATGCCCGCCAAATCCGTAATGATATCGCCAAACATATTGGTCGTGACAATCACGTCATAGTAATCCGGGTTCTTGACCATCCACATACAACAGGCATCGACGTGGTTGTAATCAGCTTCGACATCCGGATAGTCAACGGCGATTTCTTGAAACGCCCGATCCCAAAGGTCGTGACCGTAGGTCAGGACGTTGGTCTTGGCCACCAGCGTCAGCTTTTTCCCTTTGGGGTTATCGCGACGTTGAGTAAACTCGAACGCCCAGCGAATGCACCGCTCACACCCCTTTCGAGAATAAATGGCCGTCTGGGTGGCCACCTCGTCGGGCGTGCCTTTCTTCATGAACCCGCCCACGCCACAGTAAAGATCCTCAGTGTTTTCGCGCACCACGACAAAATCGATGTCTTTGGGGCCGCGGCCGGCCAGCGGTGTTTCAACTCCGGGATAGAGCTTCACCGGGCGCAAGTTGATGTACTGATCGAGCTGAAACCTCAGCTCCAGAAGCAGGCCTTTTTCCAAGATACCGGGAGCCACGTCGGGATGACCGACGGCGCCGAGTAGGATCGCGTCGAATTGACGCAGTTCGTCGACGGCGCCCTCGGGGAGAATCTCCCCGGTTCGAAGGTAACGGTCGCCACCATAGTCAAAGTCTTTCATCTTCAAATCGATGCCGTCGATTGCCGCCGTGGCTTCCAAAACCTTTACCGCTTCGGCCGTCACCTCCGGTCCCGTGCCGTCGCCGGGAATCACTGCAACGTTGAGTTGTCTCTGCGTACCACTTGCCATGCTACTTTCCTTCGGTCTGGAATTGGGGGTTGGGGCCTTGCGGCACGTGGGTGGAATGACCACCCATCGAGCCCAACGATCTGGGAGTGCCCGTTCCGATGGGGCACGATGATCGCCTTGGAATCAAACGCCGGTCATTCCCGGTCACGTCGGTGGCCGATTCGCGGCGGCCCGTCGGCTGAACGGATGGCGCACGGCGCGTCGCGGGATCACGAACGGCCTTCCGCGCGCCGCACGTTTGCGGGGAGTGTCTCTTCTTCTCTTCTTCCGGAAACTCAGTTCTTGCTGAAACCGAATTCCGCCCGGCTCACCGGGCCGATCGGGTTCTTGATGAACTGGTGATAACAATCCGAGCACAGATCGAATCTTTCCCGTTGATACAGTTCGGCGGTAATCGCTTCACTGTCCATGTCGTCAAGTCGCTCAAGAATCTCCTCGACCTCCCGAAGGTGGTCACGGTCATCTTCAAATTCGTCCACTTCAATCGGTTCCATGGCCGCATGCGCTTCCAACTTCACCACGTAGCGCAGATCGTCCTCAGGGTCGATCATCCGCTTGCACCTGTCACACGAGTAATGGATCATCACTCGAAATCCTTAATAGAGGAGAGAAAAACGGCGAACGTCATCCAGTGGTACGGTTCGCGATCTGTACTGCTCGGACTCAAGTCGGTCTACCGGCGGGTCGTGTCGAATCGATACCGCCGGCGAGTTTCCACGATCCAATCGGTCGCCCGCATCCCCGTTTGGTTCGTACGCCCCGTGATCCGTGCGTTTATCCTAATGGGAACGCGCGCGAGGCAGCAAGTCGATTCCCGCTCGATTTCAAAATAAACGCCACTGCGCCTCAACACACCATCGCATGCGCATGGCCGAACCGCCGGTCCTGCTCGCTCAGATGAGCAGGACCACCAGAGCTCACGCTCGTCACCATCGATAAATGACCGGTTGCTCGCAGCGCACGCTCATGCAGCGCGAACCACTCGTAAACCTGACCGATGTGTGCGGCCGACGATTCACCGACGTCGTGTGGCGCACACCGCGTCCCTTGGCCCGGCCGTACGTCGTGCGGCTCACCGCAAAAACCGGACGCATTGGTTTTCGGAGCCCGATTTGCCACAAACTTCCGGCAACGGGCAGGATTCCGCCTTAGTACTATGTGCAGTTCCGGCGAGCTTCGATCGCGTCGCGCGTCGAGCTGGCCCGCCGGTCGCGGTCTTACACAAGGGGCGTGCCCGATGGGCAGTTTTCAGGCGTCCGCGAAACGTCGAGCCACTTCGTCCCAGTTAATCACGTTCCAAAAGGCGGCAACGTAATCAGGGCGACGGTTCTGGTACTTCAAATAGTATGCGTGTTCCCAAACGTCGATTCCAAGAATGGGAGTTCGCCCCGCCGAAAGTGGGCTGTCCTGATTGGCCGAACTCTCCACAATTAATTTTCCGCCATCGACACTTAACCAGGCCCAACCGCTTCCGAACCGAGTCGCAGCCGCGTTGTTGAATTGCTGTTGGAAACTGTCGAAGTTCCCAAAGGCCGTATCGATCGCCTGGGCCAGTGCACCGGAAGGAGTTCCTCCGGCCGATGGGCCCATGACGGTCCAGAACAGCGAATGGTTCGCGTGCCCGCCACCGTTGTTGCGCACGGCCGTCCGGATATTCTCCGGGACGGAATCGAGATTGGCAACGAGTTCTTCAATGGTCTTGCCGGCCAGTTCCGTACCCTCGATGGCCGCATTCACCTTGGTCACGTAACCCTGGTGATGTTTTCCGTGATGGATCTCCATCGTCCGCGCATCGATATGAGGTTCCAACGCATCGCAGGCGTAAGGAAGTGCGGGAAGTGTAAACGCCATAACTGTCTCCTTCTTCAACGAACATAAAAACAACTGGTTCTGAATGGTCGACGACCGGAGCCTGCTGCCGTATGGCCAAGGCCAGGGAAGGTCCGGGCGGTAGGCCAATGGTCGACCGGCAACCATTGGATAGCGCTCAAACCGCTCCTGCGCCGTATCTCAACGGATCTCAACGGATCTCAACGGATCTCTCGATCGCCTCGGATGCGGGAAACCACGTCGGAAAACCTGATCCGAATACTGGCACTTGGTCCTCGCCCAAGGTAGGGGCGACACCAGACACGGCACGGTTTCCCCGGGCGAGACGACTCGAAGTGCGTCTCCGAATGGTCGTTTCTTGAGATTTCGTCATCCGCCACGTTGCATGAACTCGGAACGCCGAGTTCGCTGCCGGTGGGAGATGGTGGGCCGCGCACCGTGTCCGAGTACCCCGACGTGCCAGATCGATTTGGAGTGGGTCACTCCGGGACAAATGCGCAATACGACTTGCAGCGACAGCATAACGGAGTCTTTTGAGGGAGACAATGGGGCCCGGCCCATAGGTACAGGCGGC
>CAYNDU010000323.1:0-6884 GCA_964395615.1 uncultured Pirellulaceae bacterium
TGTGCCGGCCGGGGAGGCCACCGGCCGAGTGTGTGGCGGCGGCGAGAGGCGGGTCCGAGTAGGCTGCGCGCATCGTCGCTCGCCAATGCCTGCTCAAGCAGCTTCGCCGCGGCCGCGTAGTCCGACTTCTGGCCGCTCTTTTCTGCCACGCCAAACCGTTGTTGCCCACGCGCCCAATAGAGAACAAAGCCCGCGTCGGCCGTGGGATCGATGGCGTACTTCTTGATCAATTTGTCGATCGCGCTCAACTGGTCAAGCCGGGCCAACCCGGTCAGCCCAAGACGGCCGATTTCGCCGAGTTTGGAACCGCTCGCCGCGGAAGCCGGTGAACCGAAACCAAACCGCACAAGGGCCACGCAGAAGCTGACCTGTCCCTGGCTCGCGGGCGGCTGCATCCTACCGACTCGTCGCCGAGCCAGATCCAATGCCGTTTGCTGGTCACCGGCAGCCATCAACGCTCTCAGATGCCAATAAGGAGCCTGGTCTTTGATCGCGGGTGCCACATCGGCGTCTTCCAACAACCGAAAACAGTGCTCGCGCGCTGCCGCATCTCGGCAGGCCGATTCGGTCAAACCCAGGCCGATCAGCGCGCGAGCGCGCCAGATCGAATCGAGCCTCAGCAATTCGGCTTCGACTTCGTCATCCACCGGTCCATCAAGTCCCATGAGCTGCCGAAAGATGGCACGGGAACGCTGATAGGCGGGTGAATCGAGCTCCGCGTCGGTAACCAGCGCCAGGTAATAGGCCGACCAGGCGGCGAAATACGTGGCCCGGCCGGCAATGGTCTGAACTCGTCCAAGGTCACGTTCGGCCCTCCCGATTTCCTCCTTGCTCTCCATCGTGTCCAACTCTTCCAACTTCCGTTCCACCTGGCCGTTCAGATCGGCCTGGTACTTGTCGAGAAGCGGTGCGATCCGTTGCAGAATGGCGGTCGACTCGCTTCGAGCCCCCTGGTCGTCGGGATCACTGATCCAACGACCGACCAGAACTTCCGCTCGCTGATAGTCGGCTTGCAGCAGCATTACCTGTAGCGACGCAGTGTTTGCGCCCGGGAATCGGCCGAGTAATTCCTTAACCCTCTCTAGCGTGCTTGCATATCCGACTTGATCCGAAGCACTCTGCATGAGGCGCTCGGCATACAAGTCAGCCAACCGAACGGCCAGCAACTGCTCGTCCGCCCCGCCGTGCGATTGCTTGAGTGTCCGTTCCAGGTGTTCAACGCGGAGCGTCTCCAAACCGAGCCGCGTGAGAAACTGCTCGAGGGCCATGTCTTCATCGGTCGAACGGCTCACGAGCCGCCCGCCTGCGACGGTCGCCGACTGTGACACGGCACCGGACACCGGGCCCGTTCCGGTACAGGCGATGAGGAAGGCACACATCAACCGACGCGCACCATCACTAAGGTTGGTTTTCCAATGGAACATAAGACACCGTAACGAATCGCGCGGTCTTACAGGCCTGAACGGCGGCGGCGGCCATTTCGAACGGCGCATCATCACTGACCCGTACAAACGCTCCATCCGACTTGTTGTCGAACTGTCGCAAAACACTTAGTAGTTCCTGCTCCGTGTCAATGGTCCGCGAGCCAAGTTGATAGACAAACGTCCCATCGACAGAGACCACTTCGACAATCGCAGGCTCGTAATCACTCTGCTGCTGCTGAGCCGACTGGCGCTCAACCTTGATCCCGGAGTCCAGGTTTCGCTCGGTCTTCACAAAACTGGCTGTCGTGATGAAGAAGATCAGCAATAGAAACACCACGTCGATCATGCTCGTCATCGACAGCTCGATGCAAGGGTCGCGTTCGATCTTGTGACTCGAGAGCTTCATGACGTGCTGTACTCGCCACCGGAATTGCCGGTACGGTAGTGGATTCTGAATCGAACTATTCTCTGATGACTCCCAGTCGACAAGAGCGAGCCATCCGCGAGTTTCCGCTTAACCAAGGGTGCCGACGACGTGCTATCCACTCGAGATCAACCTGGAACTTGAACGGCAAATCGAATCTTGCGGACTTGTAGCCGGGCCAGCGCTTTCACGACGTCGTTAACCGCCTCGCTCGCACCACGACGATCCGCCCGCAATACGACCGTCAGACGATCTGGATCATCGTTGAGTTGTGCAAGTTCATCGCCCACCAATGCGATCAGTTCCGACAATTGGTAAGCCGCTCCGCTGACGATGATCATTCCTTCGCGGTTGACGTTGACCGTTAGAATGACCGGCTGCTGATCCTCCGCCCCGGGCTGCTCAGGAAGCGTCAATCTCTCCCGGTTCATCTCGGAGACTTGGGAAACCGTGATGAAGAATATTATCAACAAGAAAACGATGTCGATCATCGGCGTCATATTAATCTTGGCCGAAGTTGGCCTGCGGTGTTTCGACAGACGCATGGCGACGAGCCCCTGCTTGAATTCAATCAGTTCTTGCGACGCGCCAGCGGTGTCATGATCTGTTCAACCCGCTTGCCCGCTTCGGCGACAACCGAATCGATTCGATTGCGAAAATAGCTGAATGCGATCATCGCCGGAATCGCAACGATCAGCCCCATCAGGGTCGTAACGAGTGCCTGTCCAATTCCACCGGCAAGTTGATCAGGCCGAGCGGTACCGCCGGTGGAGGCGATCTTATCGAACGCCTTGATCATACCCAACACGGTGCCCGTCAATCCCAACATTGGAGCGATCGATCCAATAACCCCCAACACCTCCGTCTTGCGATACAGCCGACCTGTTTGATCCTCTCCCGCCTCTTCCACGGCCGCCTTGTATTCCGCGAATCCGAACTCGCTGGCGCGAAAACGCTCCAACCCCGCCAGAACGACATCGGCAATGAGGGATTCGTTTTGCGGGTCTCCGCACGCTTCGATCGCCTGGTCAATCTCGCCATCGTGAATCAATGTCTCTAACTCGTCAGCAATCTCATCGGGCATCAGAGCGCTTTTGCGAATCGTAATAACATGCTCGATGATGAAACCGACGGCCACAACCGACAGCAAACCGATCGCCAGCCCGACAAAGCCCGCTTCCCTGAGCCTATCGAGTAAGGTATGGGGACCGTTCTCCGCGTCTTTTCGCGGCAAGTCGCCGGCCGAAGGCGGCGCAACCGGTCCCCTTTCGGTGAGTGTTTCATCGGTTACCGTATCTTCGACCCCGCTCTCTTGACCGTAAACGGGTTTCCACACCAGCAGGCCCGACATGGTCCAGGCGAGGCCGAACAGGAGCGACCACAGGACGGCTCGACATCGCACGTCCATCGGGCGCGGCGACAGCCTGCTTCCGACCTTCTCATGGATAGGCCAAATGGGTGTGATCCGCTCGGTGTCTCGATTGCTAAAAACCATCACTGCAAATACTCGTTTCAATGACAAATGAATCAAACGACCAATGGACTACTTGACGCCCGGCCCCGCCGGCGGGTCTTCGGAGCGAACTTGCGCCGCATGCCACGTCTGACCGAATCGGTCCAACAGTTCACGGCGAATGGCGATACTGTCCCGAGCTTTTCCTTGGGATGCCAATTGGCGCATGGCCTGGTACAACCCGGCCGCGGAAACTTCCGGAGTCTGTTCGCCGAACAGGGCCGTGATACGCAAGAGATCAAGGAGCCCTCGACGACCCGACGCAGGATCTTCGGCGACGAGTTCGGCACGTCCGAGCCAGTAGAGACCGACGGGCCTCAAGTTCTCCTCCAACTCAAACGACTCGTCCGTCAGAAGCCGAATGGCCCGATCTGGTTGCCCGCTCTGTACGGCCAACTGGGCGGTCAGCAGGGCCTTCCAGCCGTCGTGCCCGTCGAGTCCGCCGATTGCCTGCAGGGCAAGATCCTGTTTTCCTGCCGCGATCGCGAGTGTCGCGAAGTATAACCGAGTGGCCGGTAATCGAGGCTCGGTCATCTTGCTGATAGCCGCTGAAGCATCGGGCAGCGCCTGAGCCGCGGCGCGATTGTCAAACCAGATCGGTGCGAGTCCACCGCTTATCCCCGTCTTGGGTTCGAATTGCAGCTTGCGCGATCCCGGCAATTCCCGATTCACGTCATCCACGTCCCGTCGTCGCACATATTCCAGGCACCAGAAATACGGGACGCACGCCGCTTCCCGTTGCCCCTCGGCCATGCGTCCCCACATAAGAGCCTGCATGACGAGGTACGCGGTCGGACTGTTCCGGTCAACGAATCGCGAAGCGATCGACTCGGCAGATGCTCTGACACCCTGATAATCACCCACACTCAAGCGTTGACGAAGGCGATAGAGGGGCGCGCCGAGTTGGCCGAGCAGTCGGTCGAATTGAGGTTGTTTGTCGGCGGCGATTCGCGCTCTCTCGACTCGGTCCCAGCCGATCTGCGTTCCGTCACTCAGGTAGATGCCGTCCTCGTCGAAGCGATCGACGGTCTTGTCACTGATCACATCTAGATTCCGCATGACCAGCCGGTCAGCAAATACCGCCGAATCTCCTCCTCCCAAGAGGAGCATCCAAGCGCAAAGCAATGTGCCAAGAGCTGCTTTCTTGTTTCCAGATATCATTGCCGCAAGCCGCTTCATGCTGTTCCACCTTACGGCTCATCCTATGTCCCCCTCGACAAAGCGTCAACTATCGTCGGTCGTAGCAGGCGTGCCGACGGCATCCGTATCGGGCCGATCAGTTGGTTCGACGTAGGTCATCGGTCCAAAACGGCGAGCTCGGTAGAGCATCAGGCCATGCGCGGCATGATAAAGGGCGCCGCATTCAAGCGGGATCTCCCCCGTCAACCGAAAGAGGTTGCATAGATTGGTTGCGGATCGGCGCACCCACGGCTGAGTCAACTCGTCATCATCCAGCGTCAAAGCCAGAAACTCGAGAACATGACCGGTGACACCTAGATTCTGTGCCAGGTCGGGTGTGCTGCCCGGCGCTGCAAAATAACGCGTTGAAAATGAACCGTCGGAATTCTGGAACTGGCGGGCTTTATCGACGGCTTGGTGAATCACATCCTGGGCCTGACTCCAGGCCCCGTCTATGGCTCCGCCCGATTCACGATGCTGCTCCAATGCCATCGTCAGCCCGATCAAGCGATGCGTTCCGCCGCAAGCACTCGACGCCAGTTCCTGTTCCGCCTCGATCTGCACCAAGCGCTCAATACTCCACTCCTGGTCGTCCGAAGCCGTCCAGGTGGCATCGGTGGGCAAGTAGGCGGTCAGTCCAATCAACGTCCAACTGTATTCTCGATCGAAATTGCGAGGCACATCGTTTTGTACCTGGCGCACGAAATCGCCCATCGTCACGGTTCGGTCGCCAACCTTGATCGGTTGATCGATTGGCAGATCGCATTGGGCCAGAACGGCCAACCATTGATCGGCATGCCCCTGACCCGCCTTACTCCCCGGCTCAGTCAGTGCTCGCAACCCAACATTCCCCGACTCTCTGTCAGACACCAGTTCAACGGTCCAGCCCTTCATCCGACCGCCGGCCAATAAGAAGTCAACGGCAGACACAAGCCCGTCTTCATCTTGGACCAGGAAGTCGCGTTGATAGGCCAATGCTCCGTGCAAGATCTGCCAGGCCGCGTGCCGCCCGAGGTGCAAGTGACGATCTCGATAATTGGCTGACAGCACGGCATCCAGCTCGTCGCGCAGAGCGTCACCGGCCAGGTCCACTCCATCGGTCGATGCCGACCCGTTCGGGCCGAACAGGGCTGAATCCGTTCCCGACGGCTTGGAATTCGCCGAACCGCCGGACGTGTCACAACCCGACAGGATCAACAGTGCGATGAGCGACGAGAATGCAAGGGCTACCGCTCGGCCATCGCATTTCGCCTGCAGGCAGCCGCTGACTCGCCCGGCCGTTGTGGATTCGATCACTCTGCGGTTCTCCTCAAGAAACGTAACCCGACACATTCGACCACCGAGAGACGGCGGACCTTTCGCGACCTCGACTGAGTGGTTTCGGCGCCGTCGAGGCTCCTTGCGACCTCTTTCAGTTTAGACAGAATCCTGTCGCATCGGGAGATGCCCGTTTCGCCGGGCAGGCAGATTCAGAACGAGAGAAAGAGTAAGATGACATCCAGGGCAGTCACGAAAGGCATGCGGAACGCGGACGCAGACGGAGGCGAGTGGCCATTGGAAGTCAACTTGTTATGGTTCGTGGCGCCCGCCCTGACGCTGGGGCTGGTCGCCCAGCTCCTCGTGCGAGCGGGCTACTCGCGAGCCAGCCGGCGCTCGGCACAGATGAGCGGCTATGCTGCAGCCCGGCACATCCTGGACGGTGCCGGATTGTATGACGTCGGTGTCGAGCAGGTCCCGGGGCTCTTGAGCGACCATTATGACCCGGGCCCAAAGGTCGTGCGCCTGTGCATTGACGTCTATCATGGTCGAAACCTGGCAGCGGTCGGCATTGCGGCCCACGAGGCAGGTCATGCTCTGCAACATGCACAACGGTATCGACCGCTGGCCATTCGAAACGCCGCGGTCCCGGCCGCAAGTTTTGGAAGCGGCGCGGGACTCTTACTGGCCGTCGTTGGCCTGATCTTCCGCATCCCGCCCTTCCTGCTGATTGGCGTTCTCCTGTTCAGCGCCGCTGTGTTCTTCCAACTCGTCAACCTGCCGGTCGAGTACAACGCGAGCCGGCGGGCGAAACGGCGATTACTGGATCTTGAAATCGTGGCCCCTGACGATCTGCCCGACCTGCAACGAGTGCTCAACGCCGCAGCACTCACCTACGTTGCAGCCACTTTGCAGTCGCTGCTGACACTCTTCTACTATGCCGCAGCCTGGGTCGGTGGTCGAAGCGATGACTAGCATTGCTTTCGGAAGGTGCCGTCGCGGCAATGGAGGCCGGTGGCGGCCGGCCGTGCGCCGGCGCCCCGGGGGCGCACGAGAGAGGTTTGTGTCGGTGGGCGGCGTGTCGCCC
>CAYNDU010000324.1:0-6858 GCA_964395615.1 uncultured Pirellulaceae bacterium
AGCAGGGTCTCTTTACTCCTGCTCCTGCTCCCGCTCCTGCTCCTGCTCCTACTCCTACTCCTACTCCAAAAAACGCAGAATGTCGGGTAGCAATTCTCGAACTCGCTTCTTTACGCCAGCACGAAGACCACAAATTCATCGCTTTTTCCTGGGACTGGCCAGATCGCACCCGTCGAATACCACGCGGGTCCCTCTCCATCGGCGGGCCGGCCAAAACGGTCGCAGACCGACCTCAGTCATGCTAGAATACGGCTCACTTGCATCCGTGCGAGCTCGCCCTATGGCCTGCTACTCCAGGCGGCGGTGAGTCGAATCTCCTGCCTGTCGACCGTTCTTCACTCTGCCACTGACCAAGGCGCCACGATGAAACACTCCCTCTTGAAAACGACATGCCTGGCGTTGTTTCTGCCGCTTGTCGCGTCGAACGTCCGCGGCGATGAGGCAGCCAATCTTCTTCACGAATCGGGCGTGCAAGGAGGTCTAATCGTTCACTTGGATTGCGGCGACGCCAGGTTGACCGGCCAACTGCATGTCAATGAACGATTTGTGGTACAGGGACTTACGACAGACGTCCAGAAAATGGCGGCCGCTCGAAACTACCTCCGCGAACAACGACTCGCAGGTCCCGTGTCGATTGAACAGTACGATGGACGGCACTTGCCGTACAGTGATCAACTTGTGAATCTGGTGATTTGCACGGAACGGCCCTCCGTGCCTGAAGCGGAAATCCGACGGGTTCTCTGTCCGGGCGGAGTTCTGCTGTTCCGGAAGGATCGACAGTGGGTTCGCGAGGTCAAGAAGCGTCCCGCAACGATCGACGACTGGTCCCACTTCCTTCACGATGCGTCCAACAACCCCGTTGCCGCCGACCATCAGGTGGGACCGCCCCGGGGACTGCGCTGGACATGCGGTCCACGATGGTCGCGCAGTCACGAGTTCAATTCCAGCCTGTGCGCGATGGTCTCGGATCACGGTCGGATCTTCTATATCTTCGATGAAGGACTTACTTCAATTACCGGTTCGCCGATCCCCGACCGGTGGACACTGACCGCACGTGACGCGTTCAACGGAGTGCTGCTGTGGCGACGGCACTTGCCCAAATGGGGACCTTCGGCCTGGAAACGCGCGCAATTGCGGAATGCGCCGGCGACAATCGCTCGCTTGCTTGTGGCAAACGGAAACCAACTGTTTGTTCCACTGGGATACGGTGAGCCGCTCTCCGTACTCGATGCAGCGACCGGTGAGGTGCTTTCCGAACTGCCGTCAACGCGACAGGTTGACGAGTTTCGCGTGTTCGAGGACACGCTGATCGCGCGAGTCGGCGGCGATCGGCTGCTTGCAATAGACTTGAAGTCGAATTCGGTGGCCTGGGAGACGCGGGGACGGATTCGGGCGCTTTCGCCTGCGGTGACCTCGCGCGGCGTGTTCTATCAGGATGGGACCGATCTCGTCTGCCGACAGGTCCGTGACGGAACGATCGTCTGGAAACGTCCGATCGGCGGTAATGCCGGCCTGCTGGTGGCCCACAAGGATCGTGTTTTCCTGTCTCTCGGAAAATCACTGGAGGTCTACCACGCCGTAACAGGCGAACTCGTCTGGAGCCAGCCCGTTCGATTGATTCGACCGGAATTGTTCATCGCAAGGGACCGGCTGTGGCACTGGGAAACCAACTCACAAATCGTCGGCCGCGATTTGGACGACGGAGAGGTCACCGATCGGCCGGACACGCGAGACGTGTTTACACCCGGCCATCACCTTCGGTGCTATCAGAGCAAGGCGACGGAAGATTTCTTGATCACGCCGAATCGCGGTGCCGAGTTCGTTTCACTGACCGGTCAGGTGAATACCGAGAGCGACTGGCTCCGCGCGGCGTGCCGCTTTGGTGTCATGCCCTGCAACGGATTGCTGTACAGCTCACCGCACCCATGCCTTTGCAATCCCGGAGTGATGTTAACCGGTTTCAATGCACTATCGCCTGCAAGTAACTGGAAGGAAGCCGACGGGTCCGCGGATCACGTGCAAGACAAGGAACTCCACCCACTATTCAAAGGACCTGCCTACCGGTCAGTGGTGGAAAAGCGGGGCTCCGATTACAAGGCAACCGAATCTGACTGGCCCACCTACCGGCACGATGATCGCAGAACCGGGAGCACGGCTGAAGGCATCGGTTCAAACCTGAAGATCGCGTGGAAACTTCCGTTGCAGGGACCGATCACGCCGCCGGTGGTTGCCGGAAGCCGCGCCTACCTTGCGACCAAAGACGAGCATACCGTTCACGCGATCGATCTGGACCAGGGAGACATACAGTGGTCTTTTACTGCGGGGGGCCGAATCGACTCGCCACCTTCCGTGTATGGTGATCTCGTGCTTTTCGGATCGGCCGACGGTTACGTCTATTGCCTGAGAGCTCGAGACGGCCAACTCGCCTGGCAGTTGCGCGCCGCGCCGATGGACCGCAGAATGGTGGCCGAGGGACAACTCGAATCACCCTGGAGAGTGCACGGAAGCGTCTTGATCACCGGTGGGCTGGTCTACGCCACCGCCGGGCGATCGACGTTCCTGGACGGTGGTATCTGGGTACTTGGCATCGATCCAATCGATGGACGGATCGTCCATCAACGTAGAATCGACACGTGGTCACGCACTCGGCAGGACTCGATCGACGAGCCGTTCATACCGGCGTATCACATGGAAGGTGCTCGATCGGACGTTCTGACGTGTGAGAACGACGCGATTTATCTCGGGCAACTGAAAATGGACCGAGCACTCCGTCCCATGGCGACGCCGTATGTCATGAAAGACAAAGACCGAGCAACGACCACCCTGAAAATCGCCGGCCAGCCTTTCGCGGGTCTCGACACCGAGCCGAACGGCCGATATGAAGAACGGCAACGAGAGTGGCTCGAGCGCACGCAAGCGGACCTGCTTAAGCAATTGAGAGCTCAGTACGGCGCGCATAATCTGGGTGATCGCAAGATGGGGCGGCACGTGCTGTCAACGTCAGGTTTCCTGGACGATAGCTGGTTCAACCGAACGTTCTGGATGTACTCGGATACCTGGCCCGGTTACTACCTGGCCAACCAGGCGGCCAAGACGGGACAGCTTCTGGTCGTCGGTCCCGAACGAACCTACGCCGTTCGCGCTTATTCGAATCGAAATTTTCAGAGTCCCTTGTTCGAGCCGGGAAAACGAGGTTACCTGCTGTTGGCCGACTCGAATAACAACGAGCCTGTTCTGGACGACCAGACAAGGGGCACTACCAAGGGCTGGGGATACACCCGCGCGCGTCCACCGGACTGGTTCGCCTGGGTGCCGGTCCGCATGCGGGCCCTGGTTCTGGCAGGCGATCAGCTGTTCGCGGCCGGGCCGCCGGACATTGTCGATTCGAAGGACCCGCTAGCCGCATTTGAGGGTCGGACACCGGCCACTTTGAGAGTTTTTGGCGCACACGACGGTAAGCCGAATGGATCGATGGCACTCCCGGCTCCGCCCGTTCTTGACGGCATGATCGCCGCTCGCGGCCGCTTGCTGATCAGCACCACGGCCGGTGAGTTCATCTGCCTGGCGCCACGGTAACCGTTCCAGCTGGAAACCCGAGTTCATTTCCCGGACCGCGTTTTTCGGATCGCCGTGCGTTCGCATTGAGTGCATGAGCGGCTGACTCGCGACTCACACGGCCAGGCAAACCGATTCCTGCTCCATTCTGACGAGCGCCTGTCGTTCGCCGGCAACGATCACGACATCACCGATTTCGAAGACCATGGTCCCGCCGGGTCGTATGATCGTCTGTCCACCAGAACGCTTGACTGCGACGAATACGATCGAGGATTCCTGTTTCCCAAATTCGGCTACCGATTTTCCAGCCAACGGTGAACCTGCGCCGACGGTCACTTCGCTCATTTCGAAGTCCTGGCCGGCATGGCCGTTCGTCCGCAGGAACTCGGTCAAGTTCGGGCGCAGAATCGCAGTAGCGACATGGATGCCGGCCGAATAATGCGGCGAGACAACCAGCGACGCCCCGGCGCGTTCGATCTTCTCACTCGCTCCCTCACCGTCAGCTCGGCAGGCGATAAATGCGTCGTTGTTCTGAGCACGGGCCGAAAGCGTAATAAAGACATTTTCCGCATCAGAGTTTACGACGCAGACAACCGCCCGCGCATGGTCAATTCCGGCGCGCAATAACACGTCATCCTCCGTCGCATTTCCAACGACCGCGAGGTAACCGCTATCGATCGCCTCTTGAAACGCGCGATCTGTTTGTTCCACGACGACGAGCGGTACGCTTTCATCTCGGAGTCGCGAACAGACGGTCTTTCCCATACGACCGAAACCGCAGACGATCACATGGGCGCGCAAGTCATTGATCTGATGTTGCATTTTTGATTTCCATGCGAACTGGTAACTGACGGCTACTTGGATCAGTGAACCCATACAATATGTGGTGGTCGCCATTCCAACGATCAGGACGAGCGAGGCGAATTTCTCGCCATTGGGCGAGATTCCCTGGTCGCCGTACCCAACCGTGGTAATCGTTATCAGCGTGAAGTAGAGCGATTTCCAAAGCGTCCAACCCTGCTCGATGATCGCGAACCCAATCGTTCCAATGGCCACGATGGCCAGCATTGCCCCGATACAACGAAGCACGGTTCGGCGCGCTTCGTTGCCAAGTCCGGATGATCGGTGAGTCACAAGCGGGGTCACTGAAACACTCGCTGGAATAGTGGACGGCGGTGCCTGGCAACCGGGCACAACACGACGTTCTTTCCAACGGTAGATTACGGTCAACGCCCTGTTGATGAACGGACGAACTCCCATCGACGTTCATCTTCATTCGCGAATGGACTACAACGATTGCAATGATTGGGGGGGCTTCGTTAGCACCAGGTGACCCGTGAGTCACCGGCCGTCGCTCCGGGGTCTTTCACCTGGGTCGGCGATCCACAACGGAGGAATGCCGTCACGAGAATCGTTCGAACACACCGATCGTCGACCGGCTGGGCCTCAGCCAACAAAATACAGGTAGGCGACCAGGATTGCTGCCAGAACGGCTAACGAGGCCATGACATCGATCGCATTCCAACTGCTCCGCGAAACGGCCCGATGCTCGTCAGTCAGAGTGGCGAAAGTCAATCCGCGCAATCGTTCGACTGACGGCGCTTCGGTCAGGTAACTGACACCGTAGATGACCGCTACGCAAACCAGAAAAATGAACAGACTGTAGTATTGGAAATAGACGTTGTTGATGAACCAGAGAAACGATCCTTCCGTGTAGCCATCTTCAAAACCGGTCAGTTTCAAGCTGACCGGCGTGTCGACCGCAAGGCGGAAGACACCGAGCAGAAAACCGACGACGAGCGCCGCCAGGCATCCTTTGGAATTCAATCGTTTGCTGAACACGCCCAGGAAGAAGACTACGAAGATGGGAGGTGCAAGATACCCTTGCACACCTTGCAGGTAATCGTATAGACCTCGAGCTCCACGAATGACGGGTACCCACGCCAACCCAATCAAGACCATCATGGTGGTCGCTGCTCGCCCCATCCAAACCAGTTGATGCTGAGACGCCTGAGGGCGGAACTTCTGATAGAGGTCCATCGTGAAAAGTGTCGACGAAGCGTTGAAGACACCCGCCAGAGAACTCATCAATGCCGATAGCAACCCGGCCACGACGATGCCTCGCACGCCGACCGGGAGTATATGCTTCACCATCAACGGAAACGCTGCCTGACAGTTCTCGGAAATAGCTCCGCCGGATTCGTCGAGCAGGTGATTCAGAGCTTCCACCTGTTGCGTCTTGGCCAGCGCAAAACAAATCATGCCCGGGATGATGAATATAAATACAGGCAACAGCTTCAAAAACGCGGCGAAGATACTCCCACGCCGTGCCTCTCGTTCATTCGGAGCACCCAGGGCACGCTGAACAATGTACTGGTCCGTACACCAGTACCATAAGCCGATGATCGGCGCACAGAACAGCATTCCGAGCCAAGGGTAATTGCCGTTGAAGTACCAGGCGATCCGATGGGCTTCCTTGACCGGAGCCCAGGTGCCTTCCATTCCCTCGGGAACCAGCGGCTTCCACAAGTTGAACATGTCGGAACCACAGATCGCTCGCAATTGCTCCCAACCACCCAACTCGATCAGTCCGAATACGGTCACCAACACCGACCCGATGATCAAAATCACCGTCTGTAAGGCCTCGGTATAGGCGACCGCACGCAACCCGCCCAGTACCGTGTAGATTCCGGTCAGGAGAATGACCAGTACCGATCCGATCCAGAAACTATCCAGAGTCCAATTGCCGAAATGAATCTGCAATTCGGGCAACAGAGTAGCAAACACGATGCCACCGGCAAAAATGCCGACGGCTACCTTGGTCAGCACGTACGCTACCAGGGAAATCACCGACAGAACCCATCGAGCCGTCACGGAATAGCGCTTCTCAAGAAACTCCGGCATCGTGAAGACCATGGAACGGGCGTAAAAAGGCACCAGCACCCAGCCCAGAACCAACAGGCACCAGGCATGGAGCTCGTAGTGGGCCATGGCCACGCCATCCGTGCAGCCTGAACCTGCCAGACCGACCAGGTGTTCCGATCCAATGTTCGAGGCAAAGATCGAGGCACCGACAATGAACCATCCCAGGTTTCTGCCAGCCAGAAAATAGTCGTCCGCAGTATCGCGACTCTGGCGAATCACCCACCAGGCCAGCCCCAGGAGTACGGCAAAATACAACGCGATGATCAGCCAATCGAGCCAGTGCATCTGCATCTCCCCACCAACAAAGCACAACCGGTACCCAGGGTCGGTATTCTAGCACGGCAAAAAACGGGAGAGTAGTACGTGAGTCAGCGTATG
>CAYNDU010000325.1:0-6840 GCA_964395615.1 uncultured Pirellulaceae bacterium
TCGCGTCCGTTGTGAGAGAGCACGAGACGAACGGTCTCGGTTTCATTGACGCACTGAATCGACCGAAACACTCGCTCATTATAGCTGGAGCGGATCGAGAGGCGTGTGCAGCCGGACACCGGCAAATCTGGGACGATCCAGAGATGGCGATTTTGGACGGAGCCTCTACCGAAGGTCCCAATGTCATTTGCCGCCGGAATCCCCCGGCAACGTCTCGGTCGGCTCGGTCAAGCTACTGTCCGGGCGGATGCGGATCCGGCGAGAGCGAGAATTCCAGCTCATACATCTCATAGTGTGTCTTGTGCATTCCCATGGCCTCGTATGTTGCATGTGCCGGGCCGTTTTCCCGCTCAACGTACAGTCGAAGACCGCAGACGTCCGGTTCCAGGCTTGCCAACTCGTCCACCCGTTGGAAGAGGGTACGAAACGCTCCACGGCGCCGATACTCCTTGTGAACAAAGACACTCTGGATCCACCAGAACCGTCCGTTGCGCCAGTCGCTCCACTCCGACGTGACCATCAGGGCCCCGATCACCATGTTCTGGTGCTCGGCAACCAGGTAAAAACCCGCATCTGGATTCTCTAGTAGTGCCGTGACTCCTTTTACGAGCGTATCCCGATCGAGTTGCCGCTCCTCAGTTTCGGCGGCCATCTCCAAGTTGAATTCCGCCAATACGTGAACGTCGCCAACCGCGGCGCGGCGAATGGCGAATTGAGGTTCCATAACGGTCTCCTTTCCGATCCTCAGGCGGCGGCCGATGCGAATGACTCAGGAGAGTGGCCATCGGACACTTTGACCTGTCTCGTAACATCGTTGGGCAGCAAAGACAATTTCATGGGTAATGGCCGCATCATCGAGATCGCAATGAGAGGGAACGTCCTGGTCGAGGCATTCGAGAAAATGATCCAATTCACCCTGAAACGGATGGTGCGCTACATCACTCGAATCCGGTTGAATGGACGGAAGGCTGACCCAATCCCGTTGGCCAGGGAACTTGTGCGACCAGACCTGGTTGTCAAAAACGGATCCCTTGTTGCCGAACACTCGGATTGGGAATCGATATGGCATAATGCAGTCAGCGTTGACGCTCAGTTTTCCGACCGCTCCATTGTCGAAACGCACAAGCGCGACTTCCAGTCCGTCATACTCCATCTCCGGGGCGTCGTCCGTCCAGCAGTTCGTTAGCGGATTGTATTCTCTTCGACTTCCCTTGCGGTACCCTCCGGTGACTGCGAATACCTCGGTCGGCCGAGCTGCCTGGAATTCACCGCCTGCGGCAAACCACCGGAGCGCATCGACAGCGTGACAGCCGCCCACCAGCATGGCGCTTACGCCATGTTCCCGCGTTCGCGCTTCGGTCCATCCCGACCACCAGCTGCCATTATGGCTCAGGTAGTCGGCCTCGACGTAGTACGGCTGCCCGACCAGGTCGTCCTGGATCAAAGACTTGAGCATGCGGAACAGCGGGTTCCATCGCAGCACAAAGCTGACGACGGTCTTAACGCCTGCGTCTCGCACAGCCGCTTGCATCCGGTGAAGTTCCTCGAGTGAATTGGCTGCGGGCTTTTCTATAATGAGGTGTTTTCCCGCCGCGGCGGCTGCGAGCACGTTTTCGCAATGGACGTGTTGCGGGGTGCAAATGGCAACAATGTCAACTTCCGAATGCGAGAGCGCCTTGCGAAAGTCGGTGTAAAGAGGTACATCGTCCAAACCGGCTTCCGTCGCGCGACGACGGGCCGTTTCCAGGGATCGGCTCGAGATGCCCACTACCTCGGCGCGAGGATGGTTTCCCACCGCTGAAATATGCTGTGACGATACCCAACCGGCACCGTGGATCAGCACACCATATCGTGATTTCGCCATGCCAACGCTCCCCGTACCAAGTGATCGTGTCGTGCTCGACGGGCCCAGGGACCGAGTCTACCGCGAACGACGCACGCTGCCAATCAGGAGAGGCGGCTAAGATCGCCGAGTTTGCGTCTTGCAGGTCATTCGCGCCGGCGGCGGTTATTGTTTGAGAAGATTGAGCTCGATATGCGAGGCGGATTTGCCGGACCGGTAGACGCGGTGCACCGCGCTGACAAAGTCCGCCGCGTCGGCTCGGAAGATATTGTCGATGTACTTCTGTGGATTTCGATCAACCAGCGGAAACCACGTGCTCTGAACCTGCACCATGATGCGGTGACCCGGTTCGAATGTGTGCAGCACGTCCTGCAAGGGAAGCGTGACGTGCGTTGGCTTATTGGATACGAACCGCTCCGGGCGGGAAGGATCATTGCGAAAGCGACCTCGAATGACCTCACTTCGTACCATCATCTGGTAGTTTCCCAGGTGTTTGCCGGCCCGTGTAAACTCGTTGTCCGGCGTTGTCGGCGGCAGCACGTCAATTAGCTTTACAACCCAGTCGGCGTCGGACTGCGACGTCGAGACGTCCAGCTGCGCAATCAACGGCCCGCAAACGGTTATCGCGTCGCGCAGCGGCTCGGTCTGGTAGACAAGCACATCAGGGCGTCTCGAGGCAAATCGTTGGTCGTCCGTCATGTACGGTCGCGTCATTCCGATGTCCGTGTCTTCGATAAAGGGCACCGGTCGTCGTGGGTCGCTGGTAAACTGATCGAAGACCAAGGTATCCGAGTTCGGCCGTTCAAGAGACAAACGACCTTGCTCGGCAAAGTAGTACTTCCTCGCTTCCAGGTCTTTCGGAGGCCATTGATCGAAATGCCGCCAGCGATTCGTGCCCGTTTCAAACATCGAGGCTTCCGCGAGCGTCGGCTCCCCGCGACCCTTCAGATAGCTCGTGAAGAACGGCGTTTCGATCCGAGTTTGAAAGTACTCTGACGTCTTTCCGTCGAAGGCAATATTCCCCAGGTGGTCACCGGATGTTCTGGCCCAGCCACCGTGGGACCAGGGCCCCATCACGATGCGATTATCCACGCCCGACTCGTTGTGCTCAATTTGTCGATAGATGTTCAGCGGCCCGTACAGATCTTCAGCGTCAAACCAGCCTCCGACGATCAGGACGGCCGGCGCTACGTGTTTCAGGTGCGGAAGCAGGTTTCGCGCCTTCCAGTATTCGTCGTAATTGGGGTGCGCGACCAGGTGTTCCCACATCTCGTTTCGATCTCGCATGTAGAGCTTGTTGGCTTGGACCAGGGAACCAAGATCCATGAAGAACTGGTATCCGTCCGGCGTTCCGTGATCGAAACGCGGATTGGAATAAGTGGTTGGGTGTGGTCGCGGCGGACCAAATCGTGTCAGGAAGTTAAATGCGTGCGGAAGGAAGAATGCGCCGTGATGATGGAAGTCATCGTACCACCAATCGGCGATCGGGGCCTGCGGCGAGACGGCCTTGAGCGCGGGATGGGCATCAATCATCCCGGCCGCACTATAAAACCCTGGATAGGAAATGCCCCACTGCCCCACTCGACCATTGGAGTGCTTCACATGCTTCAATAGCCATGCGATCGTGTCGTACGTATCACTGCTCTCATCGACATCCCGGTCCGTCTTCTTATCGTCAACGTGCGGTGTCATGTTCCGGAATGTCCCCTCCGACAGGTAACAGCCACGCACGTCTTGATAGACAAAAATGAACCCTGATTCCTGGAGATATCGATTCGGTCCGAGCGTGCTCCGGTATTGATCAGGACCGTAAGGTCGAACCGAATAACACGTTCGGTGCATCAGAATGGGGTAGGTGTGTGTGGGCGTCGCATCGCGGGGCGCGTAGATGGCCGTGAAAAGCTTCGTTCCGTCTCGCATCGGAATGCGCACTTCACTCTTCACGTATTGGTCCTCGACCTTCTGTCGAGCATACACCGCCGTTGCCAGGCCGGGCCAGGCGACCGTGACCAGCAGGCTGATTTTCAGTAAACGCAATGAAAAGGACGCTGTTGCCGCAAGGGCTGACCGATGCCGTAACATGTTGTAACTCGCTGGGTAGGGGAGTCGTTGACGGAATCCATGGTAATCCAAGCCGTCCAGCCTGTCAGCCGAAACGCCTCCGGAATGCCCTGTCGCCGCAAAATAGCCTACGTACCGATCGGACCATGTACTTGTCGATCCGCTCGCTCGGCGGTAGAACCAATCGAAAGAGGCCGGCGAGTTCGACCCATCGGATCATTGATAAGGCGATCAAATTGATAAGGCGATCAGGATGACATGGGAACAGAGGTGGCATCCACTGAGGGAGGAGTGGATCATTGTTGCCGCTCACCGTAATGACCGCCCCTGGATCGGTGAAATGGTCGACCGGTCGCGCGACTCAATACCCGCGTACGATCCGCAATGCCCTCTCTGTCCCGGCAATCGACGGGTAAGCGGAGTGATCAACGATCGGTACGGGGGAATCTTTCTATTCGATAACGATCTGCCCTGTGTGGGCGAACGGGCTCCTGTGGATGTGCCGCAACCGGAAGGAATCTACAAGAACCGTCGGGCAAGTGGGAAGGCTCGAGTTGTCTGTTACAGTCCCCTGCACCACATGACTTTGGCCGAGTTGCCGCGGTCGGGGATTGTCGACCTTCTAAGAGTGTGGCAACAACAGGTAAGCGAACTGGGAGCGCGCCCCGAGGTCCAGCATGTACTGGTGTTCGAAAACAAGGGACAGGTTGTCGGGGTTTCCAATCCCCATCCGCACTGCCAGATCTATGCCACGAACTTTGTCTTTAAGACCATCGAGAATGAGGCGACGGTCTGTCGCAGATACTGGAGCGAGCGGAAAAGGCCTCTGTTGGGCGATATTATCCTGGCGGAGCAAGCGGATGGCCGGCGCATCTTGAGCGAAAACGGGTCGGCCATCGGTTTCGTTCCCTACTTCGCACGCTATGCCTACGAGACGTTCGTTTGTCCAAAGGAAGCACATGCCGATCTGACCTCATTGTCAGAGGGCGAATTGACCGACCTGGCTTCTGTGCTGAGCGAAGTCCTTATCCGATTCGATAATCTCTGGAAGATGCCGTTTCCCTATGTGATGGCCTTGCATCAGGCGCCAACCGACGGCCGTGACCCTGCCGGTTTTCAGTTTCATATAGAATTCCATCCTCCGCTGCGCAAACCGGGCCTGTTGAAATACCTGGCGGGTCCGGAAGTTGGCGGAGGGAGCTTCTTGAGCGACACGTGCCCCGAGGATAAGGCGGCCGAATTGCAGAAAGTGCCATCGGCACATTACAAGACGCTGTAAGAAGGTGTACGAGTTTCAGCGCGATGGACACGAGAACGACCGGTTAAGATTAGGAACCAGGTCGCCGTTCTCGGCCTTGGCCGTGAACGGTTACAAAAATACAATACCATCGAACCACGTAAACTGGAGGAAAGACATCGAGCTCCACAAATTGACCGAGACATTCGGGTACGCGCGTTTTGTACGGGCCATGGCGCGGTGGCAACAAACGACGAGCCGTGAGGGTGTCCCGTTCTTTGACATGCGGAACCCAGTGACGATCGCGCGTGCTCCCGGGCGATTGGACGTTATGGGGGGGATTGCCGATTACAGCGGATCGCTCGTGCTGCAAATGCCGATCAGGGAAGCGACGTTTGTTGCCGTGCAGTCGGTTGATGCTGAGCAATTCACGGTCACCAGCCTGCCGTCCAACACGGAACAGTCGCTCCGCACTTTCGACGTATCCGTACGCAAAATGTGTGAACTGCAGGCGAACGGTTTCGGGGCGGCGCGAAAGTTCTGGGCGAGCCATCCGCACGATCATTGGGCCGCCTATCCTCTGGGAGTCATCCTCGTCCTTGCCACCGATCGTCTGCTCCGGCTGAACCGCGGGTGGAACATCCTGATTTACTCGGAGGTTCCCGAGGGAAAAGGCGTCAGTAGTTCGGCCGCCTTGGAAGTTGCTCTCCTTAACGCGATCGCCGACCGTTGCGTATCGCGGCCTGACGGCCCGCAATCGGCTCGGATATGCCAGAAAGCCGAGAACCTTGTCGTCGGTGCACCGTGCGGAATCATGGATCAGATGACGTCGGCCGTTGGACGATCCCGAGAATTGCTGTCACTGCTTTGTCAACCGGCGGATATCCGAGGATATGTTGCCATACCTGACGATTTGTGCTTTTGGGGTATCGACTCAGGAATTCGGCACGCCGTATCAGGAAGTGATTACACGGCCGTTCGAACGGGCGCGTTCATGGGCTATCGAATCATTGCCGATTCGGTCGGGCTGGAGGTCGACCGGGCAGAGGATCAGGAAATCATGTCGGTGAGCGACTCGCTTTGGAACGGGTATCTGGCCAACATCGGAGTGGAGCAATGGGAGGAGGAGTTGCGCCACCGCGTGCCTCTGACGATGGACGGTGCCGAATTTCTGGATCGCTTCGGCGGGACCACTGACCACGTGACTCGTGTGGAACGGTCACGCTCCTATGCCGTCCGCCAGCCGACCGCTCATCCGATTCGTGAACATTGTCGAGTGAAGCGATTTGCCCGACTCATGACGCTGCCTGCGACTGAAGACAGTCGAATGGAACTTGGTGAGCTGATGAGGGAATCCCACGCCGGCTATTCTGCCTGTGGACTAGGCTCTGACGGCACAGACCAACTGTGTCGACTCGTCGATAAGGTGGGTACCAGGCATGGTCTTTACGGGGCAAGAATCACGGGCGGTGGCAGTGGAGGAACGGTCGCCATATTGGGACGACAGGGATCCGAAGACGTAATTCGCAGTATTGCAGATCAATACCATCAGGCCTCGGGCAAGCTGCCCTACGTGTTTTCTGGATCCTCACCCGGTGCGCACCAGGTGACGGCAATAACGCGATCCGTGAGAGAATTCATGCATGAGTCATCCAGTGATTCCGTCTCCTACGGGCAAGGCTGCCCGTAGGTACGAGGG
>CAYNDU010000326.1:0-6828 GCA_964395615.1 uncultured Pirellulaceae bacterium
GACGAATGTCGATCGATCAGGTGTCGAGTCGTCAGGAGTACCAGCGACGCATGGCGCTTGTTCGGCCGTCGCATTGTCGGGAGGTTGCTTCCGTGCCAGGCACGCCGACCCGTGGGGGCCCGATGGGCAACCACCACCGGCAGACGCCACATGAACGGGAGCGATTCAAATGGGGATCGCGCATTCCGGCGGACGGTCTTTGGAACCTGCCGTGCCGGACTCAGGGACCGGTCGTTTGCAAGATCTGGGCCAGTGTTTCCACCGTGCGGCAGATCTGTTCCTCGGTGTGATCGGCGCGGATGAAGAACCGAATTCTCGCCGCCCGTTCAGGAACGGCCGGGTAGAGAATGGGCTGAGCATCAATGCCGGCGTCGAGCAGTTTTTGAGAGACATCAACACATTTGAGTGAATCGCCCAGGATGACGGGAATGATCGGCGTGTCATGGCTACCGCCGGTGTTCAACTCGCAGTCATTGGCCAACTTCAAAAACAGTTCCGAGCGTTCTCGCAAGCGGTCAACACGCTGAGGCTCTCGCTCCAACATGCGGATGGCAGCCAGAGCGGCCGCCGCGTTTGCCGGAGAGGCGGCCGTTGCGAATACAAAGGATGGCGTCGTGTACTTCACGTATTCGATCAACTTGCGGCGACCGGCCAGGTACCCGCCACCACTTCCCAAGGCCTTGCTGATCGTCCCCATCCAGAAGTCGCCCTCATTCGGGTCGACCGAAAAATGCTCGCAAATACCGCGGCCCTTTGCGCCGAGAGTGCCGACCGAATGCGCTTCATCGACGTAAAGTAACGATTGGTGCCGATTCTTCACGGCGATGAATTGTCTCAGATCCGGGAAATCCCCGTCCATGCTGTAGACGCCCTCAATGGCAATCACCACACGGCGGTATTGCCCTCGCGTGTCGCTCAGAAACTGATCCACGAAATCGGCGTCGTTGTGAGGGAAACTGCGCCGGCCGGCCTTGGATAACTCAGCACCCTGCACGATGCTCATGTGTGCCAGCTCGTCGTGCAGGATCAAATCCTCGGCACCGAAGAGGTGACCAAGTAGTGAGGCATTCGTTCCAAATCCGCTCGGAAAAACGGCCGCCGCTTCGGTTCCAAGTAGGGTGGACAAGGCCGAGTCGAGCTCATTATGAATCGACGTGTCGCCGCCGACCAGTCGGCTCGCCGAGGCGCTCGTTCCAAACCGGTCGATCGCCGATTTCGCGGCGTCACAGACGGGTTCCGAGCTGCCCAAGCCCAGGTAATCGAAGCTCGTGAATCGTATCGTCTCTCGGCCGTCGATTACCGACGTCGCGCCGGACGTTCCCTCGGTCATCCGAAAATACGGATTGTGCAGCCCGGCCGCTGCCGTCTGCACCAGACGCTGATCCAGGGCCACGCATTCAGGAAAACACTCGACGTTGTAGCAATCCTCGCCGATCGCGTCGCCATGCGCGGCCGTTTCCAATGCGGCACTGGTTTCGGTCCCACCTGCGGGCTGCAAAGGCGAATCGGCCGTATCACCACCCACGGCCGTGTCACCACCCACCTGCCGAGTCACGAGCTGAACCAGATCTTCGCACGACTCAATCTCGTAGAGGTCATCCTCGCAAAATCGAATCTCAAAAGCCTCTTCAATCCGATTCGCGATTTCCATTCGGGCCAAGGAATCGAGTCCCAGATCATAGAGCGACGTGGTGGGCTGCAACTCGACCTCGGGGCCATCGGGATAGGCTTCGCGTATCCGCTGCCCGACCAGTTCCGCAATCTTTGATGCGACCTCTACCCTAGGCATCGATTCGACGGCCATTTCCCTATCCTCCACTGACATCTGTGGCCGTCCGAGTATCGCAGCGCCGAACCTGTCGGCTTGATCGACAATCGCAACGTCACGCGTTGATGCTTCGCGTCACGCCCCTGGTCTACCACTGCCCACGCCCACGTGACAATCGGTCCATTGTAACGGGTTGGAAGACCCTTGTATACCAACACGGTCCCATGCCCGACCGATATGCCCAAAATGGCAGCGTTTGGTTCGGCCTAAAAACGTGTATCATGACGGTTATTCCTGTGATCGCGAGATGCCACGTCATTTAGGGACTGGTCATATAGGGGCTGGCGGCACGAACCATGACTTCCGACAAACTGCGGCGACATATCACGTGCGAAGCGGCCCGGTTAATGTACGGCCAACAAGAATCGGAGTATTATCGCGCACGACTTCGAGCGGCTCGGAAGATCTGCCGCGGCTGGGTCAGGGGCGCCGATCTTCCGACCGACGCAGAGATCCGCGAAGAAATCCACGCGCTGGCCGGCTTGTATGAGAGCCGGGAACCGAGAGACGAGCTTTGTCAATTGCGGTGGGAAAAACTAGGGCACTCTCGGGCCACCGCCTCCGATGCGCAGGCCACGGGAGCGGTCGGCCAACGACCGGTTGACCGGTTTCGGCTATTTGAGACGATGCTCAGACCGCTGGAATTCGTGACAGAGTCGCCGGAGACTCATCCGGAAGGCGACGTGCTATACCACAGTTTGCAAGTCTTTGATTTGGCCTGTGACGAACTCCCCTATGATGAAGAGTTTCTACTGGCCGCCCTGTTGCACGACGTCGGGAAAGCCATCGACCAACGGGACCATCTGGCCGCGGGGCTCCGGGCGCTGGATGGGCTGATCACCGAACGAACGGCCTGGCTGATCGAATTCCACGTGGTGGGCCGTGGAATTCGGGACGGGAGTATTGGAAGACGTGCTCGAAAACGCCTGCAGGCAAATGAGAGTTTTGAGGATTTGCAGCAATTGGTGGAATGCGATCTGGCTGGGCGCGTGCGGGGGGTGCCGGCATCATCCGTTGAGGAAGCGCTCGACTACGTGCGCAATCTGGCCGATCATTGTGAGGGCTGATCGAGGGACTCCACACACGCAATCGCCGCCCGATTGCCTGCCGCGGAACCCTGAAAAATCACCCTGCTATTCGGCTGGCGCTGTCACGCTGGGCGCCAAGAGAAAGTGCAACGTCACGATTCGCAGGCGACCCTCGCGTTCGACCGACAGCTCGATGGTTCGCGCCGCACGGGTAACCAGTCGGCGAAACGCTTCGCCATCGGCAAATCGTTTGCCATCAACGGCATAAATGCGATCGCCCACACCGAGCCCCGCTACTTCGGCGACCGAACCGCCGATCACCTGATTCAAAACAACGACGCTCGGTTGAGCAGAGTCCTCCTGCCAACGGATCCCGACTTGTGAAGGTGAACCACGCAGGGTCAATGGTAGATCCAGCGGATCCTCGTGCCCGGCCCGCAGAACCCGAGTTACCGTTGTCCGACCTGCTGCCAAAACGAGCTGCTGAAACTCGTCTCCGTCGCGTACCAGTCGTCCGTCGAAGCGCACGATCTGGTCCCCGACTCGCAAACCAGCCCGCTCGGCCGGCGATGAGGCTTCCACAAAGCTGATAACCATCTTGTTGCCGGGCGACGACTGCTCCCAGCTTACGCCGAGTCGCGGCGGATCGGATGGAAACGGCGTTTCGAGCCGGCGTCGATTGTCATTCGACTCGTAGCGACAGCGGTCTCGAAACGTCGGCACCGTGTCCATGTCCGCCAGCTGTTCTGCTACGCGAAAAAGCAGCCGAGCGATCCGCTGCATTCCTTCGCCGTTGACCTTCTCTGCATCGTCGCTCGGCCGGTGGTAGTCCGCATGAAGCCCCGTGTGAAACATCAGGAACGGAATCCGACTCTTGAAAAACGTGTAGTGATCACTGTTGGCTTCCAGCTTCCAGGTAAAGTCGAGCGGCAACCCGACCGAAGTGTTTTCAAGACTTACTATCCGCCGTAGACCGGCCGCCGTGCGAGAGCCATACACCTCGACTGGTCGATCATGGAAACGTCCGACCATGTCGAGATTGAATGCCAGGGTCACAGACTGGCGTTCGATCGTGGGGTGCGCCATCCAGTGTTTCGATCCGAGCAGGCCTTTTTCTTCACCGTCCCACCAGGCGAACAGGATGGACCTTCGTGGTGGAGATGGAAGCAGGGTGAAGGCCTGGGCAACCTCGGCCAACGTCGCGGTACCACTGGCGTTGTCATCCGCACCATTATGAATGAAGCCGATAGGGCCAAAACTGTCTCGACGACTGCCGTATCCGACGTGGTCGTAATGAGCACCGATAACGAGAAACTCGTGTTTGAGCTCTGGGTCCCGCCCCTCAACCATCGCCAGGATGTTGCGATAGCCGTTGCCGAACGACTGGTAGAAACGGCCGTCGTCACCTCCACCGTCGAGTTGCATTTCCTGCAGCAGTTGGATCAGGTAGCCGGCGGCAGCCCGACCACCTCGAGTTCCCGCTTCGCGGCCCTCCATCGTATCGGATGCCAGAGTGTCGACGTGATGGCGAAGTTCGGCCGACGTAATGCTATGAATGGCGGACGCCATGGTCCGTTCTGCGGCCGCGGCACCGCATAGGGGCCATACACCTGGCCCGCCCCATAACGCCAGGAGGCCCCATGCGAGTTGTCGAGCCAATCGGGCCATGAGTCGTGGTCCTTTGGGGATTCCGGAAAAAGCGATTGCGTCGGTTGTAAAGGTAACGAAGCTGCGGGTGCCGGTCGGGAAGCAGCGTGGGTCGAGATGTGCCCGCCACAAGATTCTCGAATTCAGCCGCCCAACTATAACTCACGATCAGGTGGCCGTTCGTCCGATCCCGATAAGACCGCTTGCAGCGGAGCGGAAGATTCGGCAGAATCTACGCACACACGCATGCTTGGCACCCACTTAAGAGGGGGCGCCGCACGAATTGGAGAGGTGGCTGAGTGGTCGAAAGCGCGGGTTTGCTAAATCCGTGACCGGGTAACTGGTCCGCAGGTTCGAATCCTGTCCTCTCCGCTGAGACGCTACTTGTGAATACCACGCAAGTGGCGTTTTTTTTTGGATGTACGGAGACTTGTCAGTCCCCAAAGGCGCTCTTTCGCCTTGATTTCGTGTCTCAATGTGGTCTAGATAGCCACCCGCGCACCAGAATGATGACGCGGGATTCGGATTAAGAGGACTGGCCATGCCGCGCGGTGAGCGGACGATTCAACGATATTCCCCGGACTTCGTCATCTCGGCGGGCACCGTCGCGAAATCTGGCAAGCAGCACTCTCGTGGAGTCGGAGAATTTAGAATTTGGCCTAGGTCTGGAAACGAGGCAGGCTCTTTGCGAACCTTTCCACCCCGATCTATGTCTTGGTGGATGGTCAGGTGCAGACCGGCCTTTTGGCCGTAGTCTATCTCCTTGACCGGACACGTCTCCCCTAACTGTCCTCAAAGGAGGCCAACGATAAGTCGATTCAGCAGTCGGCTTGTGCCGACGACGTACAGCATGTCGCCGTGATGCCCGACGTTCATCTCGGCAGGGATGCCTGCATCGGCGCGGTGGTTGCCACATCGCGATTGATTTACCCGGCCGCGGTTGGTAGCGATATTGGCTGTGGCATGGCGGCCGTGCAGTTCGAGGTGGACGCCGATCTGTTGAGCGACAAGCGGGCTGCCGCGAGCGTGCTCTCGGGCCTGTACCAACGCGTGCCCAGCAACAAGCATCCGGCCACGACCATGCCCGATCGACTGCCGGATGACCTTGATGCCCGCCCCCTGAGCGACTCTCGACTGGAAAAGTCCAAACGGCGGGACGGACGCGTGCAACTGGGAACGTTGGGACGTGGCAATCACTTTGTCGAGTTCCAAGCCGACCAGGAAGGCCAGCTCTGGCTGATGGTTCACAGCGGGTCGCGTGCCATGGGCCAAGCGATCACCGGGCATCACTGCAAACTCGCCACGCCAGCGACGGCTGGGCCAATGAGTCTCGATGCGAAATCGGAGCTTGGCCAGGCTTACTTGGCCGACGTAGACTGGGCAGTCCTTTATGCAGAGCAAAACCGGCTCGCGATGATCGCGGCAGTTGCCGGGTTGCTTCGCGATCTTTTCGGCATCGGCATAGTCTGGGAGTCCTTTTTCCATGGCAACCACAATCACGTTCGCCGCGAGTCGCACTTTGGCGAGCCTTTTTGGGTTCATCGTAAGGGTGCCCAGTCGGCTCAGGTCGACGAGCCTGGGATTATTCCCGGCTCCATGGGCAGCAGCAGCTTTCACGTCGCCGGACGAGGTTGCGAGGAGTCACTTTGTTCCAGTTCGCACGGTGCGGGCCGCAAGCTCAGCCGGACCGACGCTCGGAAGTCCGTGGGCACCCGGCAACTTCAGCGGCAGATGGAGTCGGTCTGGTTCGATCACCGCAAGGCGGATGCCCTGCGTGACGAAGCGCCGGCAGCATACAAGGACATCCGTGCCGTCATGCGCGCGCAGAAAAAACTCACACGAATCGTGCGCGAGCTACGTCCTGTGCTTTGTTACAAGGGCGTTTGAGAAGCTCACGGCGCGAACCTGGTGCGCACGGGCGGTGTCTTCACGCGATTGGAGTTTTCATGGGATGGGGCACGGTAGCCGTCGTCGAAAGACCTCTGCGGAATGTAATGACGCCCAAAAAAGGTCTTCGAGTACTACCTGAAACACCAAGAGGAATCAAAACGAACGGGCAAGTCCGATTCGTCAGCACTCCGTTACAGATCGCTCGAACGGTATACGCCAGAGAACCAACGGATGAACGCGAGCCGGAATAGGCCGGGCGGGCTCACTCCGCTCGGCAGCGTCAACTCCCGGCCACATTAACCGAAACGTTCCGCCCAAAGGAGATGGATGCCTGAGGGAACACCACGAAGGGCACGAAGAGCACGAAGGATGGAATTCGAGACCTATCCAAACGCGTGATCGGATGTGCTATCGAGGTTCATCGTGAACGGGGAC
>CAYNDU010000327.1:0-6806 GCA_964395615.1 uncultured Pirellulaceae bacterium
TGCCTGTATCCACCGTTGTATCCGTTCTCGGCGAAGGCCGTGAACGGTTACTGGAAAAGACAGCGGTGGAAAAGAGCCCGGCGGGAAAGATACTATCGGAAAAGATACCGTCTATTCCAATGCGGGTGGCAAGGCTCAGACCGGCTACCTTGCTCGACCTGTTGCCGCCCAACGTGCACCGGCGATTATCCTGGTCCACGAATGGTGGGGATTGAATGACGATATTCGGGCCAAGGCGCGTACCTTCGCCGAATTGGGCTACGTCGCCCTGGCCGTCGACCTGTACGGGGGCCAGGCGACGACCGACCCGAGGAAGGCTCGCCAGCTGGCCGGTGCCGTTCGAGGGAACATGGACGGCGCGTTCGAAAACCTGCGTGATGCCATCGGGTTCCTGAAGAAAGACAAGCAAGTCGATTCCGAGCGAATCGCCTCGATCGGATGGTGCTTCGGAGGCGGCTGGTCCTACCAGATCGCGAAGAACAACCTGGGAGTCAAGGCGTCGGTCATATACTACGGTTTCTTCAATCCCGAAGATGATCTTGCCAAGATGCGGGCCGAGATAATCGGCCATTTCGCCGAGGAAGACCGTTCCATCACGGTCGACAACGTGAACGAGTTTCAGGCCAAATTAAAGACGCTGTCCGGCGACCATGAGATCTACATTTATCCGAACACCACGCATGGATTTGCCAGTCGCGAGGGAAGTAATCCCCAGTTCAAGAAAGCGGCGGCCGAATTGGCTTGGAAACGAACCGTGACGTTTCTTCGGAAGCACCTGTGACGTGCGCCTGCCACTTAGCCGGATCGATACGGATGGCGACGGCGCCGTGTACACTCGTGGAATTCCAGGCCCGCATGCGACAGTTTCAGGGCGGCGGTTCACCACCAGTGTCCGCCACCCATCCGTCCTTTTTTCGCTCAAGGCGTTACACAGGTTGAGTTTTTGAAAGGGTTCCCCGGCCCCGTATTGCGCTCCTTACCGGCGACGGCGTTCGCTCAAGCCAGGCGGGCGAAGTGTGGCACTTGTTGGATCGAAGAATCGGCATGCCGGTCTCCCTGGTCGATGCGTCTCGACTCACCCAACTTGTCCCGCATGAGTATTCAGTGCTGATCATGACGGGCGGAAGCTACGCCTCGTACGACGAGCCGGCGGCCGCGTGGCTGCGAGAGTACGTGAAGCAGGGAGGCACACTGGTCGCCACGACGTCGGCGATCACCGTCTTGCAGAAGCTGAAGGTCGTTTCAGATGTCTTGCGCTCCGAAACAACCGAGGAACGGTCCGACCCCGTTCGGCGTCGCCCGTATGATCAGGCGTCGCAGGACAAGGCGCTCAAGCTCATCAGCGGCGCTATCCTGCGCGGTCGCGTCGATCGATCGCACCCGCTTGGGTACGGGTTCTCGTCGGTCGAACTGCCCCTGTTTCGGAACCACAATCTGGTTCTCAATCCGGCCAAGGGCCCCTACTCGACACCCGTCATCTATGACGAGGACCCGGTCATGAGCGGCTACGTATCGGCAAGGAACCAGCAGCGCCTGGCCGGCAGTGCCGCAGCCCACGTCGCCGCGCTCGGCCGCGGACGAATGATCTTGCTGGCCGATGACCCCAATTTTCGCGCCTTCTGGTTCGGGTCGAGCCGATTACTGATCAACAGCCTCTTCTTCGGTCCACTGGTCAAAGTGCCTTAAACAGTAAATCCGGACGCCATGATTCTTCCGTAGGACCGGAGTGCCTGGTTGCTCGCTGATCGCGCGAAATTGAGCGAACGAACGCGGGCGTTGCAGTTGTCACGGGCGACGCGGGCGGGATCAGGTTGGGTAGATCCACGGTTTGCGGTATTCGCGGGTCAATAGGCGGGTGGCCTGCGGGTCATCAACGATCTGGTTTCTCAGTCCGTCCCACGAGATGCTCCGACCGAGTTTCAGCGAGAGCATTCCGAGCAGGCTCATATCGGTCGATCGACGGCCGATTTCAATGTCACAAACGGGTTTGCGATTCGACTCGATGCTGGTGATGAAGTCATTCCACAATTCGGGGATATTCTGCGAATCGGGTTCGTGAAGTTTCGGTGGGACGTTGATGGGCTGGCTGTTCTTCCCGACAGGATAGAATGTGGCGCCGTCGTTGCGCCAGCCGATGTGGAGTGTCCCTTTCGTTCCGTAGAAGTAGATACCGAGCGGGTGTTTCTCGGCCTGGTTTCCGGCGTATCGCCGGTGCTCCCAGACGGCCGTAAACGAATCAAACTGGTATTCGACTGACTGCGTGTCGGGCGCATCGGTGTTATCCGACTTGACATACCGTCCGCCCATCGAGCAGACTCGGCGCGGGTAGCTCTCATCGGTCAACCAGAGGATATGGTCCAACCAGTGAATGCCCCAGTCGCCCAGCGTTCCGTTGGCGTAGTCCAGGAACTGGCGAAAGCCACGAGGATGAATGGCCGGGTTGAATTTGCGCAACGGCGCCGGACCACACCACATATCCCAATCGAGGCCCTCGGGCGGGTCGGCGTCAGGCACCGGTTGGCCAGGACCGCCGCCCGAATGGACGAACGCCCGGATGAACCCGACCTTGCCGAGCTTTCCTTCCTTGAGGAATTGCATGCCCCAGACATTGTGCGGTGAGACTCGCCGATGAGTCCCGACCTGCACCTTTCGATCGTTGGCGCGGGCTGCCTTGACCATCGCGATCCCCTCGCCGACCGTGTGGCAGATCGGTTTTTCCACATAGACATGTGCTCCGGCATTCACGGCCGCGATCATCGCCAGGGGGTGCCAATGATCCGGTGTCGCCACGATGACAATTTCCGGCTTCTCGCGTTCCAGCATCTCTCGGTAATCGTGGTACAGTTTCGGTTTTTGTGCAGTGAGCTTACTCAGCTTCTGTTGCGCCACACTTAACTGCGATTGGTCGACGTCACAGAGGGCCACCACCTGGGAACGCTCGGCGGCAACCGCCGTGCTCAGGATATTCATGCCCCACCAGCCGCTACCAATCAGCGCGGTTCGATACTGTTTGTTCTTCTTCGCTCCATGAACCGAGGGTGTGTGCAGGGCGGCACCGGTCGCCGCCGAAGCGGCGAGGAACTGTCGGCGAGAAAGACTCATGAGTGGACTCCCAGGTCAAAGGACTTGAGTGTGGAAAGCATGGCGGCGTAATTCGGAGGCGCTACACCTCGATGGATCGTGTTGCTGGATGACAGAATGAACCCGCCGCCCGGAGCTCCTGCAGCCAGGCACGTGCGGACTTCCGACTCGACCTCGTCGATCGTACCCGAACACAACGCGCCGGTACAATCGACGTTGCCCTTCAGGCAAACGTGATCGCCAAAACGGGACTTCATGCCGGCGATCGTGTACCCGCCCGAGGGATCGAGCGGATCGAGGCAGGCGATGCCGCAGGAGATCCAGAAATCGACCACCGCGTCAACGTTGCCGTCGCAGTGTTTAATACAGCGGTACCCGAGCTCCCGGTACCCGGCGATGACCTGCTGAAATGCCGGCCCGATCAGTTCGAAATACGTCGCCGGACGCATCAGCAAACCACCGGCGTCGGCCACATCGTCGGTTGTGGCGATGATGTCGGTTCCAAACCTCTGATGGGCGATGGCGGCCAGTTTCAGGTTGTATTCGACGCTCCGTTGCAGGAGCTCAGAAAAGGCCTTTGGTTCGGTGAGCAACGCCATAAGGGCATCTTCATAACCGACCAGGTCACGCATATCGGAGAAACCGTCGCGCAAGTTGAGAACGATGGCCCGTTCGTCCCCAAATCGCCGGTACGCGCGGTCCAGTTCGGTCCACCGATCGGCAGAATCAGGATCCGGAAAGGAATAATCGAGGTGACGCCGGATGTCTGAGATGGGGCTCGCCCGGAGTGCAGGCAGGCAATCACCGGTTAACTGGCGCTCGATTCCCCACTCGTCAACCAGCCGATCGGCATCGATCGATTCGTGACGGTAGTTGGGGCGGATGTTGATGGCGTCCAGGTCGAGTCGGTCGACGACATCGATCGGATCCTCGCTGCCGGTCAACGCCCGGCCGACGGAACGGTCGATAAACCACTCAAAGGTCGGGACTCGGTCCGGCAGCCCACGATCGAGGGCCGTTACGATTCTCTGGCGTCCGTTCAACGCGTGAACTCCTTGTCAATTTGATGATGGAGCGGGGCTAAAGCGTGATAGAGTTGCTGATAGTGGCCGAACAGTTGCTGGTACCGATCGGCTCGGGCCGCGTCGGGCTGATAACAGACCCCGGGTCGGTAGACCCGTTCGTAGGCTTCCTCGAGCGTGCCGTAGCAATTGACGCCGATTCCCGCCAGCATGGCGGCACCGAGTGGAGTTGCTTCGTCTACGTCGGGTACTTCGATGGGTCGGCCGAGAACATCGGCCTTATTCTGCATCCAGAAGGAATTGCGTGTTCCCCCCCCGACGGCCACGATTCTGTCGAGTTGCGAGTCGATTCCCTTCTGCATGGCCTGGACGATGTCGAGCATCTGGTAATCGAGTCCCTCGATGATGGCTCGAAGTAACTCACCCTTTCCCGCTTGTGTTCTGAGTCCAACGAAGGCGCCTCGACTGGCCGGGTCGGTTTGTGGGGAAGCGCTTCCCGACATGTGTGGCAAGAAGAGAGTTCCCTGTGCTCCGGCCGGAGTGGCCGCGGCGGCATCCATGAGCAGATCCCACTCCGGCAGCGAGTCCGATTCGGCGGCCCCTGGTTGCGACACCTCACGGCGGAACCACTCCAGCATCTCGCCTGCAACACTTCCTCCCCAGATGGTGTGCATGCCGCGGGCGACGTGAGCTTGAATCGTCATGCCCGCCTGACGAAGCCTGTCGTCACATCGAGGCGCCGCGACCGGCGTGATGACGGTTTCCCATGTGCCGGTCACGTCCAATATGGAGCCGGGGTGAAATACGCCGACGGGCAACGTGCCGCACAGGTGGTCGTGACCGCCCAGAACGACAGGAGTCCCAACCGGCAGTCCCGTCTTCTCGGCGGCCGACGCCTGCACCTGACCAATCACTGTTCCACTGGGCTGCAGGTCGCAGAGCAGCTCTTTCGGGATGCCGGACAATGACAATAACTCGTCAGACCAACACAAGCCATGCTGATCGAACAGTAACGTACAGGATGCCATGCTGTAATCGGTGACCGTCACTCCGGTCAACATGAAGTTCAGAAAATCCTCGATCAGCAACCACTTGGCGGTGCGGTCATAGATTTCCGGTTCGTGTTCACGGACCCAAAGGATGCGCAGGGCCGAGTTGATCGGCCAAAGCGGGTTGCCGCCGACGGAGAATTGCCTGTCGTGGCCGATGTGATCCTGCCACCACGACATCTGGTCAGTCGTTCGAGGATCATGCCAACTGATCATCGGATAAAGCCACTCGCCCGACGCGTCGACGGGCAGACCGTCCATGCCCATGCCGGTAACGGCCACACCGCGGATGGATGCGTTCCCGGGAAGTTGCTCCACGGCCTGCCGTACGGCCCCTGCAGCGCCCTGCCAGATCTGCTCGGGCTGCCAGACGGTCCACTCGGGATGGTCCGCGTTGGGGTGGAATTTCTCGGTGGGACGGCTCGCCCCCGCCACCTTGCGGCCGTTGAGGTCGTAGAAGATGGCCTTGAGGCTGGTCGATCCCAGATCGATACCGGCGAGTACGTCCATGGCGTGGGCTCTTCGAATCGGGTGTTTTTCGATCACTCCAGTGGAGACAGTTTGGCAGCAGCCACTGATTATCGCATCAACATTCCGCCACTCACGTCGACCGTGGCTCCGGTCATGTAGGCGGCACGAGACGAACAGAGAAAAACGGCCATATTGGCCACGTCGACCGGATCGCCGATTCGGCGAAGCGGGATTCGGTCGAGGTATTTCTCCGTGTTATTGTCAAGTGTGGCGGCGGTCATATCGGTGCGCATCATGCCAACCGCCACGCCGTTGACGGCAATGTGGTCCGGAGCCAGTTCGCGGGCCAGCGATACGGTCATGGTAACCAGAGCGCCCTTGCTGGCGTCATACGGAGCGTGCCCGGTCGTTGAGCCTCGAAAGGCCGCCTGCGAAGATATATTGACAATTCGGCCCGGTCGGCCGGCCGCGTGCAAGTGTCGAGCCAGTTCGCGACAGCACCAAAAGGCACCATCCAGATTCGTGGCAAGCGTCTCCCGCCAGACTTCTACCGTCATGTCGCGCATATGACCGGTCGGGCAAACGGCCGCATTATTGACCAGAAGATCGATCGGGCTCGACTGACTGGCGATCGAGAAGAGTCGCACGACTTCTGCTTCTTTCGAAACGTCTGCCGGAATAGCATCGGCTTGGACGGCGTACTGATCGCGCAATTCGGCCGCCAAGGACTCGGCCCGAGCCTTTTGTTGCCGGTAATTGATCACGACATCCGCGCCCTCGGCCGCCAGAGACCGACATAGGGCTCGCCCCAGGCCGCGCGATCCGCCGGTGACCAGCGCCCGATGTCCGCTGAGTTGCAAATCCATGAGGCTCAATGTCCTCGAGTATCACGATCCGTTCGATGTCCGTGAGATTCAGTCAACATGTGATTCCATCAGACGGCCGATGCCGCAAACCGGGCCCGACGGGTCACCATGCGATTCGGACGGCCCTCATCGTACGCCAATTGGTCGGCCGTTGAAACCAGTCCCGTCGGTTGCGGAAGCACCTCGTGGCGGTCGACGTCGGCGTTCGATGCCGGCGAACGAGATCGTCAGGGCGTGCGCCGGGGTGCAGGAACGGACTTTATTTTAGTTGGACGTATTCAGCGCGATCTTGACGTTCGGGCGATTGGGATTCCCTG
>CAYNDU010000328.1:0-6803 GCA_964395615.1 uncultured Pirellulaceae bacterium
AAACGCGGCACGGCCCACGCCCAGCAATGCGGCAAGACCGCCCGGCCGGGCGCCGAGCGTGCGACGGCGTACGCCTCCCGATTCGGGCGCCGCAGTCAGCCGCTGTTGCGCGAGGCGGCCGCATACCCTGAAATGTCGGGCGAAGGGACCGGGCGAGGCGACGAAAGGTCGAGCCGTAAAAAACCAATCCATGTCAAAGGTCTCCGAGCGAACCACGTGCGTGCGTTGCGATCGGGGGCCATCGTATCGAAGGACCGGTTCAAAGGACAAGGTCAATTAGCGATCTGCCGCGCCATCTACGCCGTCTCGTCGACCGCCGCGCCGGCAGACGAATGAGCCGCGGTGACCTGCAGGTAGCTCAGGTCGAATCGAAAACGGCTCTCCGCACGAACGGGCGAATCGACCAGAGCGGTACTCGAATCATCCTGTCCCAGCGTTGTTGCCAGTTGATCGAGTGTTTGGACGAACCGAAGACGGAGTTTCAGAAGCGTTTGTCGAGTGATGGCGGCAACGTCCTGTGGCCGATCGTCGTCGTCGGAGACTTCGGCGATCTCGTTCGCCTCCTGGTCGGCTTCCCCATGTGCGGACGGTTCCGGTGCCGCGGGATCAACGGGATCTCCCTCGGGCGGCACACCGGCCGTCGGACCCGACTCGGACGGGACAATGGGCTCACCGGCTACGGGCGGCCGTTCGAGCGCGACCGGTGTTACGGTGACCGGCGTTTCCGGATCGGCCACTGTCGGCTCGATCGGCGGCAGCCCCTCGATCGGAAGCCCTTCAGCAGGCGGCAGCGCCTCGGGCGGCAACCCCTCGGGCGGCAACCCTTCGGGCGGCAACGCTGCCGGATCGTTGGCGCCAAGGACCGATTGGGTGAGGTCATTGAAAGACTCGACGATGCCGGCTATCAGCGCGTCGCCGTCGACCGAGTCGCCTTGTTGGAATGCATTGAGTAGCGCGTTGCTAATCTGGCCGAACAGGTCAATTGCATCACCGATTACTGCCTTTGCCTGATCGGGAATCTGGGGCGCGACGGCCAGTTGTTGGCCGCTCTCGGCCACGTCTCGTTGCAGTACTTCGATATGCAACCTGGCTTTGAATTTGAGTTTCTGCGAAAAGCCGTTGTCGTCCTCAGACTGGGCATACTTTTCGTTCAACTTGATCTTGGCGTCTATCTTGATTCCGGTCCCATCTGCTGATTGAAAGACGTATTGAAAGCGCAGCTTCGACCGAGTTTCCAAAGCGCCTTCGCCATGCTCGGAGGCCCGAGTCTGTGTGTCGAACTTGAGCTTGAGCGCCGTGGCGCTAAACGTCGGCGCGGCCAACGCAGGCGAATGATCGTCCGCGGACAATAACGAAACGGGTGCCTGCACGGACAGTGAGGAATCATCACTGACCGCCGGTCCAACCGGTTCCGGTGGGCGGACAAGAAAAGTAGCCGGACTGGTAACGGTTGGGTTAAGCGGTGAGATCATGTCGGTGCCCCGGACCTGTCAGTGAATAAAGAGGTTCCTCACTTTGGGGCATCGGACGGCAACCGCTCGGGTCGCCCCTAATTATCGAGTTAGAACAGTGTGTTTTCCTCAGCCGTCCCATGCAATCCGTTTCGTCGTTACGATCGTCATTTTGTGGCGCGGAATGGGGGCCTTTTTGCCGGTGCCGGCGGCCAACGCGCGCGTCACACCAGTGGGGCCCTTCACGGCCGATGGTCGTTAGGGGAACGGCTGCTCTTAATCCCCGTCTTTCCATCGCGTACGACGTTAGCATCGCCGACGGTGCACCATGTTTGCTTGCTCGAATCAAGAGAATCGTTTCGAAACGCGACGTCTCCTGTCGGTGGAGACATCAGACAAGGCTGCAACATGGCACGATGAACGTGGCAACAGGGTTGGTGGCGTCATGCCCGTGAGTTTGGCAGTGAGCGATACATGCAGGAATTGGAAGACGCTATACCCAAACAGGTCACGGCGCTTTCGGCTCGGGAGGTGCCGGGCGGCCATCCGTATCGAGCATCTGGAAGGACGAGAAGCCGGCATCCCGCAGATCGCCCTGTATCGTCTGCCGATCGCCGACCACGAGGATGACGAGTTGGTCGCGTTGCAGAAGCTGACCGGTGGTCGAGGTGACCTGTTGAAGAGTGACCTTCGGAAGCCGTTGGGCGTACGACGTGAAGTAGTCATCGGGCAGGTGGAACACTGCCAGTTGTGCCAGTGAGCCTGCGATGGCCGAGGGCGTTTCGAATGCTTGGGGGAAAGCGTTGAGCTCGGCGTTCTTGGCCACGTTCACTTCTTTGGCCGTCAGGGGGCGGTCCGTCGTCGCTTCCTGCAGCTCGGTGACGATCTCGCGCAATGCGGCGCCGGTGACGCCGGATCGAACCGAGGTCGAAATCGACCACTGGCTTCCCGACTGGCGATACTGGAAGGACGAGTGCACGCCGTACGTGTAGCCATGTTTCTGACGAAGGTTCTGGTTGAGGCGGCTCAGGAAGTCACCGCCCAGAATCCGATTGCTCAGCTTGGCAGCAAGATAGGAAGGGTCGTCGCGATCTCGCCAAAGTCGTCCCACGGATATCACGCTCTGAACGGCCCCCGGCTTATCGACAAGGAACAGGACGGGCGGTCGTGCCGCAGGGGTCGGCGCGACGCGCGTGGCATTTTTTGCCGAGCCGGTCCATTTCCCAATCGTCTGTTCCAGCTGAGCGACCATTGGTTCGGTCGCCACATCTCCGACGATTACGAGCACCGAACCACGAGGGCCGTAACTGTTTTCGTAGAAGGAGCGGACCTGGGCAAGTGTGAGTTGCTTGACCGACCGTGTATAGCCAAGTGCCGGCGATGCATAAACGTGTTCCGCTCCGTACAGAACGGAGGGAAACACGCGACCCGCGATCCACTCGACATTGTCCGGCCCGCTGGCCAGCGCGCCGAGCTGAAGAGTTCTTTCCCGTCGAAAATCCTTGGCATCGAACCTGGGCGCGACCAGCATTGTTCCGACAAGCCGCACGGTTTCGCGTAGATTGTCTTTCTGGACGGCGAAACTGAGCTGAGTTGCGTCGGCCCCGGCACCGATCCGAAGCGATGTGCCGAGCGTCTCGAGTTCTTCGGCAAACTCCTTCGCGGTCATATCCGCAGTTCCCTGGTCCCAGAGTTTGGCCGTAAGGCTTGCCAACCCGTTATTGCCGAGCGGATCATCGGCGCTCCCTGTTCGGACCAACAGCTGAGCGGACACGACTGGCAGGAGGTGCCACTCGGCGATCCAGACTTCAAGGCCGTTGGCAAGTTCATGTCGAGTAAAATCCGGCATCACGAACGGGCCCTGTTTCGTGGGCCCGGGCATGACCGTCCAATCGGGGCCGTCGGCCGCTGGTGCACGGGGCTCAAACGTCGTGCGACGATGCGATTCGAGCGGCCCGGCAGCAACGGCAGAGCTTTCTGTCTCGCCTTCCTGGACGGGTTCGACCATCAGCACGATCTTGTCGGCCGTCAGGTACTTGTTGGCAACTCGCTGGACGTCTGTTGTCTTTACCTTCCGGTAATCCGTGAACAATTTCTGATAATGATGAGGATCGTCGAACTGGGCGAACCCCGAGGCGATCATAAATGTTCGTGTCCGGGGCGACGTCATGGCCGTCAACAGGCTCGTCTCATGCTTCACCCGTGCCCGATTGAGTTCCCGTTCGGTAGGAGGTTTCTCCTGAATTCCGGCCAAGACCCGTCGAAGGTCTTCCTCGACTTGCTCCGTCGTCTTTCCCGGCGCTGCGGTTGCCGAAATCTCAAACAAGCCGTCGACTTCACGAGCATCACTTGACGCGCGCGCTCGCAGCGCCGATTGACGTCGAACCACGAGCTCCTGGTGCAGCCGTGATGCGTCGCCGCCGGAAAGAATGGACGCGAGGAGGTCGAGAGCCGGAGCGTCGGAGTGCGTCTCGGCGACAGCTCGCCATGTCCAATAGACGCGGCGGAATTGCACGTCGTCCTTTTGTGTGATCCGTTCACCTGAAATGGGCTCTCGGGAAACGGCCGGTGGCTCGATTGCCGGTCCGGAAGCGAGCGCTCCGAAATACTCCGTGACCCATTGTTTCGTTGTGATCGGGTCGAAACCACCGACCAGGGTCAACGTGGCGTTACCCGGATGATAGAACTCGGCAAAGAAATGTCTCAAATCGTCGAGGGTCGAGGCGTTGAGATCGGCCATCGAGCCGATCACTGACCAACTGTAAGGATGCCCCTTGGGGAATGCGTGCTTGGAGATTGTTTCGGAAGCCAGTCCATAGGGAACGTTTTCCATCCGCTGGCGTCGCTCGTTCTTGACGACTTCGCGTTCGGTGTCGAATTTATGTTGATCGAGTGCGGTGGCCAGGTGTCCCATCCGTTCCGCTTCCATATATAATGTCCGCTTGACGTAGTTGTTCGGGACAGTTTCGAAGTAGACCGTCATATCCTCACTTGTAAAGGCATTGGGCGCACCGCCGGCCTGCTGCAAGGGCGTGTCAAAGTTCGGCACATTTCGCGTCCCACGGAACATCATGTGCTCGAAGAAATGGGCGAACCCGGTGCGTCCCTTGCGTTCGTTCTTCGATCCCACATGGTAGGCCACGCAGACAGTCGTCCGTGGCGCCGCCGGGTCGTGACTCAACGCCACTTTCAACCCGTTGGGCAACCGAAACGACTGTACCGGGAAATGGGGTACGGAGTGTTCGGTGGCCTCGGCCTTTGCCCAGCGTCCTCCGCAAGCCAGGGCTGCACAGAAGATCGCCAATACGAGAAAATCGCCCAGTACGAGAAAATCGCCCAGTACGAGAAAATCGCTTGAATCCGCATGTCGCATGACGGCACCTTTCCAAGAAACAGGACCGACTGACCAGCCGTACCAGGGATCGGCATGATGATTCGGACGTCCGCCCATGCCGCGGTCAACGGAAATCGACCGTAGGTTGATCATCGCGAATCCACCCGGATCGAATCAAGTGGGTCGGTCGAGAATCCCGCCCGTTCGACGACTGGGCCCGCCTCGGCACCCGCCGCCTGCCCGGCATTCCTGCTATACTGGGAGTTTGTCAAAATCCCACGATCAAGAACGGAGAACTACCGCATGCAACGGCTGATGATCGCGATCTGCCTGCTTGTGGGCCTGGCGCTGCCGGCTCACGCAGCCGATTCCATTCGCGACTCGGTGGTGAAGATCCACTCGACGCAACGACTTCCCGATTTCGTCCGACCCTGGACAAAAGCGAGTCCTCGCCAGATCTCAGGTTCGGGCGCGATCATCGCCGGCAACCGAATCCTGACCAACGCGCACGTCGTAATGTATGCCAGCCGCATCCTGGTGCAGGCGAATGAATCGACGGAGCGCATACCGGCGACCGTCGAATTCATGGCGCCGGGAATTGACCTGGCCGTGCTGAAGGTGAGCGACCCGGCACTATTCGAGGGCCGACAGGTTCTGGAGTTGGCTGATGGGCTGCCGCGAGTCAAGGAGAAAGTCAACGCCTACGGCTATCCGATCGGAGGCGAACAGCTGTCGGTGACCGAAGGGATCATCTCGCGTGTCGAATACGTTTCGTATTCGTACGGTACAATGGGCCTGAGAATTCAGGTCGATGCGGCCATCAACCCGGGCAACAGTGGTGGGCCTGGTATTTCGGACGGCAAGATCGTTGGATTGGTGTTCAGCATTGTTGCCCAGGCAGACAATATTGGCTATCTGATTCCTGCCGAAGAAATCCGCCTGTTCCTTAAGGACGTGGAGGACGGTCATTACGATGGAAAACAGATGCTGATGGAGCATATGCAGACGGTCGAAAACTCGGCATTACGAGCTCGACTGGGACTTGCCCGCGAAGCGGGAGGCTTGATGGTGACTCGCGTCACGAGCCAGGACAAGAACTATCCGCTTCACGAACTCGATGTCATCACGCATGTTGCCGATCAACCGCTCGACAAACAGGGCAATATTCGAGTGGGTGAAGAACTGCGACTGTCGTTTCGGTATGTCATCCCAAAATACGCCAGGCATGATAAGTTGCCGTTGACGGTCTTTCGCGACGGAAAGTCCGTCAAGGTCGAGGTACCGTTGGAACGCGAATCGCGCCTGATTATCGGTTCGCTCAAGGGAACCTACCCTCCCCACTTCATCTACGGCCCGATGGTCTTCACGAATGCTTCACAGGAATTGCTCACCGGACTCGGGTCGCGCGGACTCACGCTTTTGGCCGCGAGGCAGAATCCGTTGGTAAGCCGCCGTTTTGAGCATAAGAAACAGCCGACAGATGAAATCGTGATTCTCGGCGCGAGGCTTTTTCCGCACGCGATTTCTGAAGGATACGACCGGCAGTTCTTCGGCGTCGTTACTCAGGTGAACGACACGAAAATCCTCAACCTTCCTCAGCTTGTAAAAACCATTCACGAGGCCAAGGGCAAGTACTTGACGATCAGCATCGCCGGTGCGTACGAAACGCTTGTCTTCGATCGCCAGCAGTTGTTGGATTCGACCGATGAGATTCTGGAGAATGAAGGTATCCGCTACCAGATGTCCGAAGAGCTGAGATCGATCTGGAGCCAGTAATCGAACTTTGAAGTCGCGCCAGAATGGCCGTCCCGTGCTTCGGCTGCGTACCGGTCATTTTTTGGGCGGCCTCGGTCGACCGGAAGATTCCTACACCTCCCACATGATATGACACCTTGCTTCAACTGCACGAAAGAGAGGTATTCCTATGGCTCGTTCGGGTCCTCTCGCGCTTGCCTGCTTGCTGCTTGTATTTGGTCCCCCCTGATCCGCTGAGGAGAAGACGGCCGCCGCAAGCGCCG
>CAYNDU010000329.1:0-6799 GCA_964395615.1 uncultured Pirellulaceae bacterium
CCAGTGAACACCTTGCTCAGCCCAACCGCTACGGAAGCTCGTTCCTGCACCCCCGGCTCAGCCACAGGGTTCCGGTCGCTGGTTCTGTCCGGGGGATCGCCGGCATGGCCGATCCCCGGGGGTTTGCCGATCCCGGGGGTTTGTCGATCCCGGGGGTTTGTTGCCGGTTCGACCGATTAGCCGGCCAAAACGCGTTCGATATCCAACAGATCGCAAGCGCGTTCCAACAGGCGGTCTACCGTGAACGGCTTGTGCATGAAATCGTCGGCGCCCGCGTCACGCAAGTCGGCGACCTTCGATTGCTCGACCATTCCCGATATGCAGATGATCTTAACCGCCTCAAGCGTGCTGTCGCTCCGAACGCGTTGGCACACTTCTTTGCCGTTAATATCGGGAAGCATGACGTCGAGCACCACCACGTCGGGGCGGAATTCCTTGACCAGCATTCCCGCATCAAACCCGTTGTTTGCCGTCCGAATGTCGAACCGTCCGTCCCGCTCGAAGACGTCGCTCAGCAGCTCGACCAGATCCTCATCATCATCGACGATGAGCACCTTGCGTTTGCCGCTTTCCAGTGCGTCGGTCGGAATACCATTCTCACGCATGAACGCGAACAGCTGATCCCGAGGAATCCTGCGAAAACGGCTTCCCGGTACGCGGAAGCCCTTGAGACTACCGTTGTCGAAACAACGAATAATCGTTTGCTGGCTCACCTTGCAGATCTTGGCCGCTTCGCCCGTTGTAAAAACTGTTTTCGTAGACATGGCGGAAACCATCCCTCCTCATCGATGGCCGGACTAGCATGCACCAGGGTCCGCGTTGCGAAAAGAGCTCTACCCGAACTCCGTTTCCCTGAATACCTCCGTGATACGCCACGTCGTTGCTAGCCCTTAGCTCCCTCGTTCGTTAAATCCCGCGGTGTACGTAATTAGCACACTTCCCTGCACCGCGCCTAATTGGCAAGTTTGTCCGGTTCTGCCGAAACTACCGATTTTGCCAACCGCCACGATTATACAAGCATGCCGGCAACAGTCAAGATTGATATGCGAATCGTAACCCGTGTCTTCACAATGCTTTACGGTATGCAGTGCGGTTTTCATTCAGTTTTTGTTGACCGCTTTTTGCCCGCCGATCGCCCGGTTTTGAGATTCGCTAAGCCCCCGAGTCGATGCAAACCGGCCAGTCCACCCGATTCGCTGGCAGCTGGAATGGGGGTTACGCTCTTCGATCGAGGTAGGCCAGCAGGAGGGCGATATCGGCGGGTGTGATCCCGCTGATGCGGCTGGCCTGGTCCAGGGAAACGGGTCGAATTCGGTCGAGTTTCTGGCGTGCTTCCGTACGAAGGTGCGGGAGTTGACTGTAGTCCAAGTGATCGGGTATGCGGCGTTCGATGAGTCGTTGCTGCCGATCGACCTGTTGTTTCTGGCGAGCGACGTACCCCGCGTATTTCACGTCGTAAACGACTTGTTGAGCGACGCGGGCGGGAAACGCATCGAGAGCCGGTAGGCGGGCAACCAGGTCGTCCCAAAGGACGGCCGGCCGTTTGAGGAGTTTGGTGAGACTGATCTGGTCACATCGGTTTTTGTCGAGCAGTTGTTTCACCTGGGCGATCTGTTCTTCCATCGACTGGAGTCGATGCCATCGGTCGTCGGCGACCAATCCGAGTTCGTATCCGATGGGTGTCAGCCGCCGATCGGCGTTATCTTGTCGCAGTAACAGCCGAAATTCGGCCCGGCTGGTAAACATCCGGTACGGCTCGTCAACTCCCTGGGTCACGAGATCATCGATCATCACTCCGATGTAGGAGAGGTCACGGCGGGGGACCCAAGGCTGTTGTTTCCGTTCTCGCAGGGCGGCGTTGGCTCCGGCGACCAGTCCCTGGGCGGCCGCTTCTTCGTAGCCGGTGGTACCATTGATCTGGCCGGCCAGGAACAGGCCGTCGACGGCCCGGGTTTCCAACCAGGGCCGCAGTTGATTGGGAGGGCAATAGTCGTACTCGACGGCGTAGCCATACCGCATGATTCGCGCCTTTTGCAGGCCGGCCATGGCCTGCAGCATCTGGTCCTGTATCTCGCGCGGCAGGCTGGTCGAGATTCCGTTCACATAGACTTCGTGAGTCGAGCGGCCCTCGGGCTCCAGGAAGACCTGGTGCGCATCCCGCTGAGCGAAACGAACGACTTTGTCTTCGATCGACGGACAATAGCGTGGACCGGTGGAGGCGATCTGACCGCTGTACATGGGCGCTCGGTCGAGGTTCTGGCGAATCAGTTCGTGCACGGTTGGGTTCGTGGCGGTAATCCAACAGGGCACTTGTTCGACATTCAGCGAATCGGTCAGAAACGAAAAGGGTTGGGGATTATCATCGCCCGGTTGGCATTCGACTTGCGAGAAGTCGATTTGCCGCCCGTTAATACGGGGTGGTGTTCCGGTCTTGAACCGTTTGATACTCAGTCCCAATCGTCGGAGTGCTCCACTGATCCCCGACGAGGTCCCTTCGCCGGCACGACCGCCGGCTGTTTGTGCCTGTCCGGTGTGCATGAGAGCGGTCAGAAACGTGCCGGTCGTCAGGATGACGAATCTCGCATGATAGATTGCGTCGCCTCGAACACGGAGGCCGGTGACATGAGCTTGGGCGTCCCCGTCATTGTCCGACGCGACGAGGATATCCTCGACCGTTTCCTGTCGCAGATCGAGATTCGGCTGAGCCTCGACAGCAAGCTTCACCCATTGTTGGTAGGCGCGTTTATCGGCTTGGGCGCGGGGGCCGTGCATCGCCGGGCCCTTCCGCTGATTGAGAAGGCGAAATTGAATTCCGGTTGCATCGATGGCCTGCCCCATGGCCCCACCGAGCGCATCGATTTCGCGAACGATCTGTCCCTTGCCCACGCCGCCGATGGCGGGATTGCAGCTCATTTGAGCCACCGTATCGACGTTGGTCGTCAGCAGGCCGACACTGGCCCCCATGCGCGCCGCGGCCAAGGCCGCTTCGGTCCCGGCGTGCCCGGCACCGACGACCAGCACATCATAGTGATAATGGCACCCAACCATCCGACTCGTTTCCAACCCGCATTCCCGTCACGCGAATAACCGTCACACCGTGCGCGCTTCCACGGACAGGTCTCATCGTAAGGGCGCCGCTCAACACCTTCCAGGGGCCGCCCTTATTCGAGCGGATCAGGCGGCCTTGGCCGACGGTGGGACCGGCAGGGGCAAGTCGAACAATCCGAAGATCTCTTTTTGGCTGAGTCCGAGGTTTGTCGGGCAGCCCGTGTGCGATAACACGGCGGCGAACAGCTCACGCTTCTCGTCCAGGACCTGTTGAATACGTTGCTCGATCGTTCCCAAGGTGACCATCCGCGTCACGGTCACGGGTCCTTCGGCGCCGATGCGGTGAGCGCGGTTGATGGCCTGGTCTTCGACGGCCGGATTCCACCATCGATCGAACAGGAAAACGTAACTGCAAAACTGTAAATTGAGCCCGACACTTCCCGCACCGTAGCTCATCAACAGCACCCGATGTCGCGGGTCGTTCCGAAACGTCTCGATGACTGCATCGCGGCGCCGAGCGGGGATTTTGCCGTGGTAAGCGAGCGGGCCAAATCGCCGGAGCCTGGCGGCAATACGGTCGAGAGTCCCCACCCACTGGCTGAAAACGATGGCTTTCTTGCCGCTGGCGGCGACCTCGTCGAGATCGGCTTCGAGCCGTTCAAGTTTACTACTGGCCAGGGTGGCCGGATCGAAATTGCAGATTTGTTTCAAGCGCAAGACCAATTCGAACACGTGCTGGATGGTCAACTCGCGGCCCATGCCGGCCAGGCGCACCACCCCCTGCTCTTCGGCCGTTCGGTAGGCGTCCCATTGAGCGGGAGACAGGTCGAGCTCGGCATCGCGGTAAAGTTTTGGCGGCAGGTCGGTGAGCACCGCATCCTTGGTCCGGCGAAGAATGTAGTCTCGAGCGGCCCGCCCCAAGCGCCGCAAGTGCATGCCGCTCGAGAGGTAATTCGGCATTAAGAAATCAAAAATGGAGATCAGGTCTTCCGGGCTGTTCTCAATCGGTGTACCGGTCAGCGCCCACGATCGGGTACGCGAAATCGATCGGACGACCCGACTGGTCGAACTCGACCGGTTCTTGATCCGCTGCGCCTCGTCCAGCACGACCAGGTCCAGGTGGAGGTCCTTTTGCTCGAAGAGATCAGCGTCCCGAAGGAGGAGTTCGTAGTTGGCGATCTTGATCGGTATTTGAGGTTGCTGCCACTGCCAGTGACGCCGCGATCGGTCCCCCTCGACGATTCCAACCGGCACCTCGGGAGCCCAGAGTGTGAACTCGCGCTGCCAATTCGTCACCAGTGGTTTCGGGCAAACCAGCAGGACCGACCGTATGTCGCCGCTGCGTAGCAACAGACGGATGGCCGTGATGGCCTGCATTGTCTTGCCCAGTCCCATTTCGTCGGCCAGTATCGCGGCGTAACGCGGATAGAGAAAGGCCATTCCTTCGTATTGGTAGGGGAACGGCTGGAACGGAAATGATAACTGACCGGAAGTTGTCAGCGATTCGAGCGGAGGCTGAAGTAGATAAAACAACCGATCCTTGAGTTTGATCACGTCGTTTGGCGGTGCAATACGCGTCTGTGAGGTCGGCTTGACCGGCGCCGCACGCGGTGGCTTCGAAACGTTGGTTCCGCCTCGCCGTGCATCGGGACGGACCGCACTGATCGTCGATACCGACTCATGGTCCGGAAACAGGTAGCTGATCACGCGAATCGTCGGTCGACCCACTCGGACCGAAACCGAATGAGGGCAGTTCTCGAGCAATGGAATGCTGATCGTCCGCACCTTGGGCACTCGGTCGAGTGCCTTATTCAAACCGGTTGAATACAACCGGACCGGTCCGATTGTGCCATAATCCACCGTGGAGACTCGCGGTCCATCTCGGTCGGCCGGGCGGTTGAGCGAATGCGGGGCGAATGGCTTCATGGTCGCGATCCACCACCTGCCTCAACGATCGCCTCGCGGATGCGGGAGAAAGGTTCGATCAGGTCGATGGCGCCGGACAACTCGGGCCAACAGGCCCTCAGGCAGGCCTCGTCGTCTGAATATTCGTCGACAATTGCCAGACTCGCCTCACCGGCCATTACGGAGCGCAGTCCGAGCCCTGCAGGACGAGGCAAAGGATGTCCGACATCGAGGTGGTGGGGCTCCATGTGGGTCGACTGAGTCACCGCTGCCCGCTCGGCCACGGTAGGGGGCGACGTGCCCGTTTCCGGCCCGGTAAACCTCGCATCTTTCCGGTCGACGGATGTTGGGCACGCGCTGTCCATGCGGTCCGGCTCCCGGTCGGCTTGGACCAGCGCCATCGGCTGGGCCACGATGGGCCGTACGGCCAGCATCGCCCCGACATCAGTGAACACGATCTGTGGCGTCGCTTTGGCCTGGGCCAGCAGGGCCTGCCCAATCAGTTCCCCGGCCACGTAGGGTTCGAGCGTGGGACCGTAGAGAATTTCTTGGGCCCGATTCGGACAGACTGGGGCCGTGCAATGGAATTCGACTGGTCGGCCCAGGAGATTAAGGACCAGGTACCCGCCAAACAGACCCGCGTCGAGTCCGCCGGTGACCGTCATGAAGCCGACGGTGGTCGGCTGTATTCCGCCCTTTTTTTTCATGGACTGCCTACTTGCCTGCCTGCCACATGGTGTCGTTACGTGCAACCACCCGCGCGCCACCGTTTGCATCGGATAACCGGACCGGCAGACTTTAACGATGATGTCGGTTGAAACAACCGATCGGATCAACGGCATTCGTGAGGGTTCAACCCTTCCGATTTGGGAAGCTGGACAAGTGGGCGAACTTGTCCATTGCGGGGACTTCACAGCGATATTCGCGGTATCCGAGGGGCATTTCCGCGGCCCTTGCGCGCAGATTGCTCGTTTGACTCGACAATGCCGTTCGATCGTTTATACTAAAGTCTCACCCATCAGGAGAATTCTGCATGAGTTCCGAACGGCAGCAGCTGCCCATGTTTCAAATTGATGTTTCCGCGAATCCGGCTTCAAATAAAGTCGATGGCAAAATTGACACGGGCGATCTTATGGTTGCTCTGTTGCGGCAACTTGTGTCGAACCAGGAACAGCAGAATGCGCTCCTGAAAGAGCTGAATCAGCAGCTCAGTGCGGCTCAGCGGCAACGGGCCCAGGAACTGACGCAATGGAAAGAAGCGAATCCCGAGCTGGCCTCCTGCTGCCGCTCGGCAGCCGAAACGCTGAGCCGCGTTCAAACCCAGTTCTTGCAGAACCTGACCGAGGAGATTGAGACGCACGAAGAATGCCTGGTGGACGGCGAGTTCATGATGAATGAGTTTGTCGACCGGTTTGGTCCGCGTCTTGCCCATCTTAACGGCGTTTTGCAGGTGCTTTCCCAGCTTAGCACATCCCCCAACCTGCCCCGCTAGGTCACGTCGTCGGGCCGAGGTGAACCGACATTTTGCCCGGTTGCGGTCCCCGGGTGACGTTGGGAGACGCACGTCCGGCTCACGAACGGATTGGTTCCGATGCTATGTGAGTTAATCCGGGTCACCGCCAGCGACGGCCAGAAGTTGGATGGCGCTTACTACTCGGGTGATTCCGCGGCCGCGACGTATCGGCCTTGGGATGGCGCGTTGATGGTCCACGGTGTGGGTGGGAATTTCTACGAATCGCAGATGGTGATCAGGCTGGGCGAGCAGTTGGCTGCAGGCGGGGTCGGCGGTGGTAGCGGCAACACACGCGGGGACGAGTTTGGCAATCTGGGGGTCAGGCGGTCGCGG
>CAYNDU010000330.1:0-6779 GCA_964395615.1 uncultured Pirellulaceae bacterium
AGCGGCCGACGTCAACTCAAAGATTCTGTCATCGTCGGGGCAAATCAACCGGCGCACGCATAAGATGAGGACGTCGTCCCGATCGAGCAAGAATTAACCCGATCGAGCAAGAATTAACTCGCTCATCGGATTGGGGACACCGAGGACCATACACTCCGGACTGACTCTCACTCGATTTGGCTGCGTACGTCTCCCAGTTCGATCGTTCCGCTGTCGGCCGATTTGGAAACGTCGACGTGGAAGGGCTTGGTGGCCAGCCGCAGGGTGCGGCCGTACGATTCAAACCACTTCCAGGCAGTGATTTCGTAACCGACGCCGGGGATGAGTCGATCCACTGTGAAACGGCCGTCTGCATCGGTTGTGGTCTCGAACTTCGGATCGTCCGACAGTATGAGTCGGGCCTTTTCGTGGGAGACCGTTGCCATGGGTACGGTTCGCGTGGTTTGACAAACGACACGGCAGTTGGCAACGGGGCGGCCCGCTCGATCAAGAAACCGGCCGGTCGCAGTTCTTGTCGGGCGCATCAGGATCGTCACAACGTCGGTGTCCGGGTCAAGCTTCAGCCATTCTTCGGAAGCTCCCAGCTTGCGGTTCGGGCCGTAGGCCAGGTAAGTCAGCGGTTTGGTCGATCGACGCAAAGTCGCCTCGCCGTTTTCGTCCGTTTTCAGGCGGATCGGCTGGTAAGTCTGGCGCGAATCGGGCCGAACCATGATGGCTACGTCCGGCACCGGCACTTTGGGATTGTCCGCCCGGACCGCTTTCAGGCGGTATTCCTTCGTCACGATCGTCGACACGCGAAACTCGAACGTCAATTCCGTATCGGAATCGGACACCGTGAACTCCCTCTCCGGGCGTCGGTCGCTGACTCCTCGATTGGCGTTCTGGTGGCTGATGCCCTCGTAGGTCACACACGGCACGGAAGGTGACAGACGGAACAAGCCCGGCGGCAGTCGGAACGTCGCTTCGCCAGATTCCTTGAACTCATGGCTTCGAATCGAAAAGTAATCACGACGGGCGGGGCCACGACGGTAGGCTGGCTGGGGAGCATCGTGACTCTTCAGGTAAAAGAGAGTCACTTCGGGCTTCTGCTGGGGCTGGGGACGCTGCTCGTTCAGAATCTCCACGAATCTCTCGAAGGACGTCTTACCCTCGTCGATGACGAGTCGAACCCGAACCTGCGTCCCACGAATCAGTTGGAAGTCGGCGTTATCGATCGCTGCGCCGGGCTTCAGGTTGAAGGGACCGAGTGGTTTGACTACCCATTGCTTGTGGAACAGGATGTTTGACACCATGATCCTCGGTCGTTCGGGGTTGCTGACCATCGAGTTTGGTTTCTGCCCGTCAAACAAGTTGGGCATCAACCGAAGGGAATACCGACCGTCGGCATCGGTGTTCGCAATGGGCGACTGGTTGTCGTGCGTAGACGCGACGACGCGGACTGCTTCAGCGGGCGAGCCGTCGGGCAGCGTTGCCTTCCCGGAGACAACGGCACAGGGAGCCAGGACGACCTTTTTCAGGCGATCCGGGTCGGAAGGATCGCACGACACCGGAAACCCATATCCGAGCCGATAGGTGTGGGAAACCGGGACGACGCTGAGCGTTGCGGGGCCTTCGGTCGCCGTATCGACGGGAAGCCAATCGATTGTGGCAATTCCCCGGTCATCCGTCACGCCACACGCGATGGTGCTCCAGCCGAAGCTGACGCTGGTCGCTTTTCCGATCTTCTTCAGATGCCAAGGCCGGACCGCCAGCCCCCTGATGGCTCGTCCGGATGTGTCGAGTAGTTGAATTCGCCGCGTCAGGGCACCGGATAAGGTCAGATCGACCCGTTTGGGAAGCGTGTCTTTCGCGTCAACGCGCATGGAGCCGCGTACGGAGTTCTCGAAGTAGTCCATGCCTTCGCCCGACTTCAGTGCGAGAACGAAGGCAACGCGTGCACCCTTCGGATAGCGAAGTCGTGTGTTGCCCGAAGCGTCCGTCTTCTCTGCCGAGAAGGGCGGCAGCCGATCTCCGTAAGCAACGTAGGCTTCGACCGAAGCGCCGGCAACGGGTCGGCCTTGCGAGTCACGAACGTGGACGACCGTCTCCTCGACCGGAGCCAGCACGATCTCGACCGGCTTTTCGGCAAGCTTCGGCAAGGGCGTCGAGAGAGTCTTGTGCACGGTCCGGGGATTGACGTGTCCCATCTGAGCCCCGTCGGCCGTCTCGGCACGCAAACCGACGCTGAAAGTGGAATCCGATAACGGTCCGGCGGAAATCGTGAAGCGTCCCCGGGCATCCGTCTTCACAGTCTTCGAATGATGTATCGGACTCGTGGGCCCGAGGCTGCAAATCCCGATCGACTGGACTTTGCACCCGGCCATGGGATTGCCCTTCTGGTCAACAACCGTCCCATGGAATTTGGGGGCCGACCTGGTGAGAACCTGTTCGATCGCCCGATCGGCGGCGGCCGCGTCGACCGATCCCCGTACGGCGTCCGGCTTCAGCGGCTCGGAGCGCGGTACGGTCGGATAGTCCTTGCATTCGATATCGCCGACGTCGATTGTTTCGGCGCGATTCAACGTGATCCACTCGGACCCCACACTGCGAAAACCGGCACTGTGCTGGCCGTTCGGACCGAACGTCTCGAATGGCGTTTCGAGTGAAATGCGGTAGCGGACGCCGACCGGCAACCCGGAGAACTCGAACCGGCCGTCGTTACCGACCGGGCAGCCAAACCGTGGAGCGGGGCGGCGCGAAAAAGCATTGTCCAGGTCCTTGCCGTCGCTGGTCGCGCGCGGCCTGATTCGGACGGTGCCGTCGGTGATCGGCTCGCCAGCACGATCGATAAACCGACCTTGGACTCTGGCGGCCGGCTCGAGCGGAATCGTGATCTCGCGAGTCCCCTCCGTGCCAGCCGTTGGCTTGTCTTCGAGCTCAGCCTGTCCAATGGCGGCCCACTGCCCGTCGTCGCTCGTCGCCACGTAACCCACAGGGCCTTTTGAGCGGCGTATGACCACGCGGCCGTTCTGATTCGTGCGCAACTGGCGCCAGAAGTACAACCCTATCGAGAAATCCCGACTGAAGGAAATACTCGCCCCAGAAAGGCCGACATCCGGGGCATCGGAACGAACGACGCGGAATCGATAGTCCGAAGTCGCCACGGTATTGGCGCGGAATTCGAACGTCAACTCCCCATTGCCCCGTGGCTCATCGGGAACAACAAACTCGTGCTCCTTCGCTCCCTCCTCGAACTGGACGTACTGAATTTGCGTCTGGATCTTGTAGGACCCTCGCCCCAATCGCATCTGGCACAATCCATTGCCGTCATAGGGCAGGAACTTGAAGAACGAACCCCCGCGATCGTCAGCAATTCGCGTCAACAGGACGGCGGGACCTATCGACAGATTCGCCCCCAACTCCTCGGTTCTTCGGAGCAACTGGTCAAAGGTTGTCTTGCCCTGATCGATGACGGCTCGGACACGAACGACGGTCCCGCGAGTCAGGACGCAGTCGACATTCTTGAACGATTGGCCCGGCTTGGGGTCTTTCACCCTGACGCAACCAAGAGCCCAACCGTCGGCCTGGAACTCGATGTTCCGCGTTGCGCCTTCTGAGTCTGTCGCGGGAACTGCCTTGATCTGATACGTGCCGTCGCGTGCGGTCAGCGTCCTACGGCTCCCACACGTGACCAACACATCCGCGAGTGGCTCGCCGCGTGGATCGGTCGCTTTGCCCGAGATGATGGCCGGCGGTTCCAGCCTGATCCGAACGTCCGGCTCGGTGCTTCGACCGTCCGATCCTTTCACGTTGACTCGGGGACGTTGGTAGGTCGGATAATCGCTCGCTTGTAGCGAGAATTCGATCGGACCATGTTCCATTGTCCTTGGAAGCCAGCCGAATGTGACAACCCCGTGCGCGTCCGTGACAGTCCATGTCGTTGTTGCAAAAGCGCAATTCAGCGTTTCCTTCTTCCCAAGCTTTTGAAGAAGCCATGGCGACAGCCAGACACCCGGAATCGGTCGTCCGGCTGTATCTTCGCATCGGATGCGATACGTCGTCGCTCCATCAAGGACGAGTTCAATCCGCTCGGGTAACTGGTCAGCAATTCTGTACCAATCTTCGAGGAAGTCGAGCGACGTGCTTTCGTCCTGGCGACGGTTGCCGAAACAGTCGAATCCGACACCCGGTTTCCGTGCCATCACATCCCGAATGTGAACGCCGTGCGGAATAAGAACCCGCGTATTGCCGGACAGGTCGGTGTCCGGAGCTGTGAAGGAGGGCAATCGCTGGGCAAACTCGACCAACGCTTCGACCTTGACGCCGGCAACGGGTCGTCCCTGCGCATTCTGCACGTGGATCGTCGTCGCACGAAGCGGCATCAGCGAGACGGTTACCGGCTCCTTCGCAACGTCTCGCAAGGCGGAACTGCCCACGCGTCTGCCCAGAGCGGTCAGCCCGATCGACTGCCCGTCTGGCGAGATGGCTCGTACCGCGCTTCCAAGCGAGGGGGAGGCCAGCAAATCGGCCGACACTGGGATCGAGAAACGACCGCTGCTGTCCGTGGTCACCGGTTCGGACCAATCGCTCGGCGGTGGATAGTGCACGAAAAGCTGCACACGGCTTCGCGCGACGGGACGGCCGCGGGTATCGACGACCGCACCGGTCAGTGTCGCCGTCGGTGGCTGGTCGTGTGAAGCGTTTGCCATTCCCTCAACGCCTGTCCCCGGTTCACTCGCCGCACGCGGCTGAGGTAGCGTCAGCGAGGCAGCAAGCACCAGAAGAGCCAGCGACCCGAAGCCGAGCCGAGTTCGAAGGCGGCGATCCGTGTCCAGCAGCCTGGCCATGCGCCGGAAACACGACTGGCGAGCGTCCCAGTCAAAAGTTCCCAGTGCATGATTCAGTCGCGGTGAGCCGGCTGCCGCGCAACGGACAACGCTCATAAAAGCCTCGCTCGAATCAATCCGCGAACCACCCGCCCATCTCAGCGCCATGTCATCACACGCGTATTCCCGAAGCCGGTTGATCGTGCGGCTTGCCACCCACACGGCCGGGTTCAGAAAGTACACGATCGAGACCAACCGTTGGAACCAGGCGATTGCCAGATCATGTCGCCGGATATGCGCCAGTTCGTGAAGCAGCACCCATTCGAGTTGCGACGTCGACATCGACTCGACCAGTCCTTCCGGCAGAATCACGACCGGTCGCAAGATTCCCCAGACCGCCGGTGAAGCAACACTGTCACTCTCGACGACCCGCACACGCCGTCTGACGCCGATGCGGTCGCAAAGCTCTCGCAGGTCACACGATAGCTTGGTCGGACTCACCAGCCGCGCTTTGCCCAATCGACGTCGAAAGCGGGTCTGGAGCCACAGGAACCGTGTCACCAGACCGCACGCGACCAAGGTCCAGGCCATCATCAGGTATCCAAGAATCGCCAGACGCGTCGGGAGCTCCGTTGGCACAGCACCGGAGCGACGAGCGGACCGGTGGGTGCCGTCTTCGGTCGGAACTTCTGCCCAAGTCGTCTGAGAGCCGGCAGTGGGAGCGGCCAGGCTTCGAGTGTTCCGACTTTCGCCTCGTGTCCAGTCGCGGTCTTCTTGCGGTGCGGCGTCCGCCAAAGCCGAGTCACTGCCGACACCGTCAGTTCGCGCGGCAAACTCGGGCTCGCCAAACAAATCGCCTCGGTCGGCATCTGACGCCGCCACCTCGGAGACGCTATCACGCTGCGGCGTGTCGTGCGACAACATGGAATCCGCAAACCCGGACGACTGCCGATCGACTGGCCTGGCTGATTCTTGCGTTCCCCAGGCAGCGAGCATATCGGTGACCATTCGCGCCGGCGTCCATTGGGCCAAGGAGTCGGGCACAGCGATCTCCAGCGGCACCACGAGCTTCACGAGCACGAGCAGAAACAGGCAATAACCGAGTCCGGCGGCGGCGTTTTTTCGAATGGCAAGCCAAAGGGTCACCGCAAGCGCCAGCACGATCGACGCATTCACGAGCGACTCAGCTTGCCACATCGCCCACGTGACGCTCCACGAGTTCAGGTTTGCGAAAATGGCGCAATGCATGACTTCTCCCTCCCGACGTTTTCTCACGGTGAATCGGTTGCTGTCCCGCGTTGGCCGACCGACCGTTTCTTGTCTTCGATCAGCCGCTGGAGCATGTCGAGGTCTTCGTCCGTAAGCGGGCTCTGCGCAACCATGTGCGTCAGCAGCGGTCCCGTCGTGCCTTGGACCGCATTCCCCAGCAAAGCGTCCGCGGCAGCCCGAAGGGCCGAGATCGCGGAGTGGGCCGGTCGGTAGACAAACCCGTTCCCCACTCGCGTCGTGTTCAAATACCCCTTGTCGGTGAGCCGCTTCAGCAGCGTCTTGACCGTGCCCGGCGTCCAACCATGCCGCTCTCCCGCGATCGTGTAAATCTCCCGAGCCATTGCCTTCTGCAATTCCCAGGCGATCTTCATGACCTTCCACTCCGCAGCCGTGAGTGTTTTTTGTCTTCTTGTTGTGCCCATGGACTGTCCTCTCTCCTCAATGCGGCCGCTCGTTCCCGCCATGTGAAGCGGCTTACAACCACGTTTGTATCCGCTTTGACTACATTTGTATTCGATTCGATCGCCGTTGTCAACCGCCCGTCTGACTTTTTTTTCGGATTTCCGTTGTCGAGAACTGGCGAAGAAAAGAAGCCGGAGAGGATCAGGCACCTTGATCAAGCGACTCGGACAGACAGTTCAATATCCAACGCATCAATTCGAGGGACGTGTGTGCCTGGTCTTCGGTGATTGTCATGGGTGGGCT
>CAYNDU010000331.1:0-6776 GCA_964395615.1 uncultured Pirellulaceae bacterium
ATCTCCAGTGAACACCTTGCTCAGCCCAACCGCTACGCGAGCCCGTTCCTGCACACCCCCGGAAAGGTGGTGGTAAACAGCTCTGGACATTCGGCCCACATTTCGGTACTCTCCGCCCCTCTTCTGAATGAGTAAATTCCACATTGAAGACTGCACATCGATCACGGTGCGTCCACCGTCAACCGACTTAACCCGGACTGCCATGTCAAGTATATCTCGATGGCGAGATCTAATTCTTCCCGTGGGAATCATCACTAGTTTGTTAGTGATCCTGGTTCCTTTGCCGCCGTTCTTGATGGACGTTCTCTTGGCGGGCAATATCACGATCGCCGTGATTGTCTTGTTGACGACTATCTACGTAAAGACGCCACTGGAATTCAGCATCTTCCCCTCGCTGCTATTGGCCACGACGCTCGGCCGACTGGTCTTGAACGTCGCCTCGACTCGTTTGATTTTGACTCGGGCCCAGACGGAGCAGTTTGCGGCGGCGGGAGAGGTGATCCGCGGATTCGGCGAGTTCGTGGCCGGCGACAAAATCGTTGTGGGACTGATCATCTTTGTCATCATCGTGGTGATTCAGTTTGTGGTAATTACGAAAGGGGCCACACGGATCAGTGAAGTGGCGGCCCGTTTCGCCCTGGACGGAATGCCCGGCCGCCAGATGGCCATCGACGCGGACTTGAATGCCGGCGTGATTGATGAGAAGGAAGCGCAGAGCAGACGGCAGGAGATTACACAACAAGCTGACTTCTACGGAGCCATGGACGGTGCGAGCAAGTTCGTACGCGGGGACGCCATCGCCGGTATCATCATTACGCTCATCAACATCGTTGGCGGCCTGTTTATTGGAGTCATCGAGGCGCAAATGAAACTGGCCGATGCCGCCGCCCTGTTCACCAAGCTAACGATCGGAGACGGGCTGGTCAGCCAGGTCCCTGCATTCTTGATCTCGCTTGCCGCAGCCTTGCTCGTGACGCGCAGCACACAGCGGTCGAACATGCCGGTTGACTTCCTGAAGCAGTTGTTTTCGCGGCCACAGGCGTTGGCGGTGGCTGCCGGTTTTCTAGGCATCCTGATCTTCACCAGTCTACCAGGCATCCCACTGTTTACGCTCGCCGCCAGCTGCGTCGTTCTGGCCGTGATGTTGACCCGTCAACAGCATCAGGAACTGGCCACGGCCGCCGCTGCGGAAGCCCAGGAGCAAAGGGCGCAGAAACCGGAAGAACGAATCGAAGACTACCTGGCGATCGACCCGATGGAAATGGAAATCGGGGTCAGCTTGATCCGACTGGCCGACCCCAGCCGAGGAGGCGACCTATTACCGCGCATCACCGGAGTGCGTCAATCGGTAGCCGCGGACATCGGCATCGTCTTGCCCAAGGTGCGAATCCGAGACAACATGCGACTCGAAGAGGACCAGTATCGCATCAAGATTGCCAACAACCCGATTTCCGAGGGGCGGGTGTTCCCCGAAAAACTCCTGGCCATGGACTCGGGCGTGACCACCGGCACCATTCCAGGTGACGCCACACGGGACCCGGCCTTTGGTCAGCCGGCTGTCTGGATTGAAAGAGGCATGCGGGATCGAGCGGAAATGTTGGGCTACACGCCGGTTGAACCGGCGGCCGTCCTGGCGACACATTTACAGGAGGTCGTGAGGCGTCACGCCGACGAACTGCTTACGCGAGATGCCACCAAGCACCTCATCGAGGAACTGAAGAAGTCGTCACCAACGGTCGTTGACGAGCTGATTCCCGGCGTGATGCGGTTGTCGGAGGTCCAGCAGGTCCTGCAGATGTTGTTACGTGAAAGCGTTCCGATCCGGCAGCTGAGCGTTATCCTCGAGACGCTCGGTGATTGTGCTTCGCGCACCAAGGACCCGATTTGGCTCACCGAATACGTGCGCCACCGAATCGCCCGAACGCTCTGCTCACGGTACCGGGAACCCGATGGCCGCCTCTACGTGGTGACCCTTGATCCGGCCTTGGAAGATCGGATCGCTGCCGGCATCGAACAGAACGAACGCGGCCTGTTCGTTCGCATGTCGCCGCAGGCAGTCGAAGAGACGTGCGCGTTGATCCGCACAGAGCTGAACAAGGTAACACAGGGCAATCACGCGCCGGTAGTCCTCGTCAGTCCACAAATACGGCCCGGATTGAAACAACTGACCTCGGCCAATTTACCTCAACTCCATATACTCAGTTACAACGAGATTACTCGCGACACGATTATTGAATCGGTCGGTATCGTCACCGATGCCGGTGCAGGTCCCGCCTAGCCGGACCGGCACACCCCATATGACGCCCGTCAAGGGTGCCGCAGGAAGCGGCGGCCGACAACGAGCCCATGTGTCGGCCGACAGAGGCGATTCGAGAGACCGACCGCCACGACATGGCGAATAAGGAAGTGACATGGAAGTCAAAACCTACCGCGCCCGGTCGATGCAAGATGCATTGCGCATGGTTCGAACCGACTTGGGACCTGACGCGGCCGTCCTTCATACGCGGGAAGTCCGGCCGGGCTTGCTGAGCCGCATGGCCGGCAGCCGTCAAATCGAGGTCACCGCTTCGTGCGGCGTGCGTGTTCCGAGCCGATTTGGCGCCGAAGAACCCGTTGACCGGGCCGGTCATTCGCCTTCGGCCATACCGTCGGCCATACCGTCGGCCATACCGTCGGCCGACAAGCACGACTATCGACGTCAATATCGCAACGATCTCAAACAGGCCACCCCCCAAGCGACTTCGCTCGTTGAGCAGCTCAGCCAGCCCGGTTTGGCAGCATCGGACGACGAAAGAGCCGGGGCCCTGGTCCGCCTGTATACTGATTTGGTCGACGCGGAACTGGGTGAAGAACTGGCTCGCGAACTGATCAGCCAATTGCGCCGAACGGTTGACCCGGGCGATCATAATGATTGCCTTCTTCTACGATCGCGACTGGCTCGCTTGATCGAAAACGAAATAACGACGACCGGACCGATGCATATTGGACAGCGGTCGGCGCAGGTCCTGGCGCTGGTCGGCCCCACGGGAGTGGGCAAGACGACGACCATCGCCAAGCTGGCCGCCAACTACCACTTGCGAGAAGGCCGTCGAGTCGGTTTGATCACGGTGGATACCTACCGAATCGCGGCGGTCGACCAGCTCCGAACCTACGCCGACATTATTGACTTGCCGATGGAGGTCGTATCGACGCCACGTGAAATGCGTTGCGCGGTGGAAGCGTTATCGAATCTCGATCTGATCCTCCTCGACACGGCCGGCCGCAGTCCGCGCGACGCAGTTCAGATACAGGAATTGCGGAGCATGCTTCAAGAGGCACGTCCCGACGAAGTCGGACTGGTGTTGAGCAGCGTAGCAAGTGCCGAGAACTTAAGACAAACGGCGCAGCGCTTTGCGGGCATCGGTGTCACGTCCGTCGTGCTCACCAAGCTGGACGAGGCGACGGGACTCGGTGGAATTCTGCCCTTGTTGCGAGCCTGCCATTGGCCGCTCAGCTACGTGACCAACGGCCAGAACGTGCCCCAGGACCTCGAAGCGGCCGACGCTCGTCGACTGGCACGGGCCATCCTGGGTTGGGAAGCATACTCCTGAAAGAACTGAGGTCCGGCGCGCGGCAAGTTTGTCGGGACGACCAGACAAACGGCCGACCGGAGAGAACAAGATGTCGCCCCTTGGGCAACGACGAACAACTGACTGAACGGAAACTCGAGCTGATAACACCATGGTCGACCAAGCCGACACACTGAGAAACCTGGTCATGCGCACCTCGCGGCAACAAATGCCCGTCTTTGCGCCGCAGCCCAGGATCCTCCTGATGGTCGGCGCATGCCAATCGGTCGGGACCACGACTCTGGCCGTTAATGCGGCAGTCGCACTTGCCGATCAGGCCCTGCGCGTGGTGCTCGTCGATGCGAATCTGTATCGAGGGACCATCGCACAAAGGTGTGGATTGCCCGAGCGCGGGCACATCGGGGACATTCTGGCCGCGCGCCGCGACATTCACGAAGTGCTGGAGCGCGGTCCGGGCGGCGTATTGGTCGTGCCAGGCATCGCCATTCCCGATGCGGAAATACCCGCGACGAGCCCGCCGTTCAGCCGACGTGCTTATCAGCGGCTGTGGAAACAGATCCGATCGCTGGGCCGGCACGCCGATGTCGTGCTACTAGACGCCGGCACGGCCGGCGCCTTGACCGTCCCGCAAATGGGCGCTGCCTGTAACCAGACCATTCTGATCACGACGGCCAGCTCCACATCGATCATGGACTGCTACGCGACGATCAAAACAGCCCGCATCCCGAATTGCGAGACCGACAGTATTGGGCTGATTGTCAACCGAGTGGCGGCCGATGCGGACGGCAAAGCCGTGTTCGATCGAATCGACCAGTCGGCGCGTCGGTTCTTGAATCGGCCCGTGGCTTGGCTGGGATCGGTCCAGGAAGACGGCGCGTTGTTACGAACGGGCGGTCCGCAAAGGCCGGCCGTTCTGGAATCGCCGCAGGCAGCGGGCTCCGCGGCCATACGTCAGATCGCACATTCATTCGCCGAAGGTCCCGAATCGACCCGCTCGGCAGCGGCATAAGTTTTTTGACGGTACGCGGCAGGAATCAAATAACCGGTACGAAACGAAAATTTGGATTCAATCTGACGGTGACACACATCCGATAATGATCAAGCATGGTCGTGTGCGTTTTACAAGTCAAAGGAAGCCGAGAATCTGACATTGCGGGAGTGGACCATGGGTCGCAACTACGCTGGGATACTCGGTTCCATCTCCTTTGGCACGGTGATCGCGCGTGGCCTGCTCGACCGAGGAAACGTCGAATCGGCTCTACTGACCGCGGGCGGAGCAATGTTTGCGTTTGCGGCAATAGGGTACGTTGTAGGGCAGTTAGCCGAGCGAATTGTAGTGGAGGCCATTCGGGCTCAGTTCGATGCCCGATGGCCAAAGTCCGATTCGTCGGCCGACGGCCGGGAAACTCGAAATTCGTCCGCCGCAGCTCCGGACCTGGCAGCATGACGCTGCCCGCGGGGTCCGTCCGGAGCCGTTGGTGAATCCCAACTAAACTGAACGACATTTGCCATTCAGGGCACATGGATCACGGAGGATTGCATGGCCACGACCATCGCGGCGAAGGATGCGACTAAGACACAACGACAGGAAGAGATCCAGGAGGTATGGCGTAGTTACAAGGGAGATCCCAGTCAAAAGGAACTGCGCAATCGCCTGGTCGAGCGTTATCTCCCGCTCGTCAAGTACAACGGTGAACGCATCTGGGCTCGCCTGCCCGAAGGGGTCGAACTGGACGACCTGATCTCTGCGGGCGTTTTCGGCCTCATGGATGCCATCGATGCCTTCGACCTGACACGAGGTGTCAAATTCGAAACCTATTGTGTGCCCCGCATCCGAGGTGCCATGCTCGATGAACTGCGCACCATGGATTGGGTGCCTCGCCTGGTACGCTCCAAGGCGAGCAAGCTGGCAGAGGCCAACAAGACTCTCGAAACACGACTGGGACGCCAACCGACCGATCAGGAACTGTCCGAGTACATGAGCCTGAGCGTTGAAGAGTTGGAAAAGATGATGCTCGAGGCCAACGCGGTCAACCTGATCAGTCTCAACAAGAAATGGTACGAAACGGACAGCTATAAAGACGTTCGCGAAATCGACATACTCGAAGACAAAAAAGGCGAGGATCCAACTCGGCGCATTCAGAAAAACGACTTGATGCGATTGGTCACCAAGGGCCTCAATCGCAACGAACGATTGATCATCATCCTGTACTACTACGAAGAGCTGACCATGAAGGAAATCGGCGCGACGCTCGATCTGAGTGAGAGCCGAGTCAGCCAGATGCACAGCAGTATCGTTCAGAGATTGCAGCTTCAACTGGGTAAACGCCGCCCGGAATTCGGCACCTGACCGAACCGACGGCCCCGCGGAAACCACCGTTCAATCCAGTTCCTTGGGGCGCCAGACGTGAATCAGTTCACCCCGACGACTCAGCCGTAACTCTTGCCAGGTGTCGACTTCCAAAGCCACCTGGGCCAGGGCGGCCGTCGGTAACGATTGGACCTCGCCTGTGAGCAGGCTGAGCAACTGCTCGAGGCCCGGATTGTGCCCGACGACCATCACGCAGTCCGCCACATCCTCCACCTCTCTGAGCACCTGGATGTAGTCCTCGGGAGCACCAAGGTAGAGCGATCCCTTGAGTTCGAGCACGCCCTCGTATTGACATTTCTTGGCCACCTTTGCGGCCGTCTTGCGTGCTCGTTTCGCCGTGGAGCTGAGAATCCGGTCGGGTGCCAAACCAGACTGCTTCAACAGTTTTCCGACCCGCGGCGCATCTCGTTTTCCGCGATCATTGAGCGGTCGATCGTGGTCACCCCGATTCGACTTCCAGCTTGACTTGGCATGTCGCAAGATCAACAGGGTTTTCATGGACGACTCCGGGGTGCATTTGCTGCGACTAACGCCGCTTCTCGGGAGCACGGTGCGGTTCAAAATGCGTGCGCCGCGATCGCTCAGTCTGTTTGACCGATTGGACAGCCATCTCATAGAGGGCCGCCTGGCTCCGAAAACCGGCCTGCTTCGCTCCAACGGTCAACGGCTCGTAGGTACCATCGACCGACAGCTGGGCGGATCGCGTGTTGTCGCTGAAGTAGGACTCGAGAATCCGCATCAATCGCTGCGGAACATGCCCGGCCACGACCGGGACCATTAACCCCACCCTCCCGGCACGAGCCTCTATCTGCTGTCCTGCGCGCTCCTCCACGGCC
>CAYNDU010000332.1:0-6775 GCA_964395615.1 uncultured Pirellulaceae bacterium
GTTGCCATCGGACTGTGCAAACGGACACAAGTATAGACGGGCGAATACGCCTCCGCCGCCGGGTCGTCCGGATCGATCTTCTGTTCATCATTATCGTACAGATCGATCCAGTGGACGTACTGGCTTCGGTTATGCGTCACGGCGAACCGTGACTCGGCGGCCCTGGTGATCAGCGGCGCACCGCCAAATACCAAACCGCTCAACGCTACAAGAACCACCGAGTCGCGCCACGTCATTTCTGCCGCTCCACGCAATGTTTCTAGGCGATGTGTGGTACGCACGAGTCGTTCGGCCGGACCGGCACGGAACGCCGGCCTGGTCGCGGCGTCATTCGCGTGCATGAAGGCCGGAACGTCAAGAGTTTGATTGTAGGAAGTTGCCAGCCGCTTGTCACCGGGCCCCTCGATGCTTCCTGCCGTCGACGCGGACCGTCAGCCGCTGAGCGGCAACCTGAGCCGGTGTGAATCGATACCCTCGGGCGACAGCGGCCGGCCCACTTGGTTATGATCAAGGTTTAGGAAACGGAAACGGCTCGACGATAAAGGACGCATTCATGTTGGTCACCCCTACGTGGTTCTGCAGGGCCCGTTCATTGGCACTCTCTCATCGCCGAGCCCGAAGGCGAATTGGCTCGCGCGTCGTGGCAGCGGGAGTCGACGAACGGCGTCTTACGGCCGTGCGTCTCGGGGCGGTTCTTCTCGCGGCCGTCTTCATGAGTCTGGGCCTTGTGCAAATCGCACCTTTGCAGGCGGAGGACCTGTACCTTTCGCCCGACGGCAACGACCAACATGCGGGCACCCGAACGGCTCCATTGAAAACTCTGTCAGCGGCCCGCAATGCCGCTCGGCGTTTCGCCGGTCGACAGACGGTGACAGTGCATGTGGCTGACGGAATCTACTACCTCCCGGAAACGCTCGTACTTGGGCCGGCCGACTCCGGATCGCAAGAACACCCGGTCCTATACACGGCCGATCATGAAGGTGCGGCCATTATCAGCGGAGGCAGCCGACTCGATCTGGTGTGGCAATCCTCGCCGAACGGAATTTACCGGGCAAAGACTCCTCCGGACATTGCCATCGACCAGCTATTCATTGACGGCCAGCGTCGACCGATGGCTCGGTACCCCAATTACGATGCCGACCAGCCGACGGCCGCCTACCAGGGATTCGCGGCGGACGCTTTTTCAAAGGAACGGGCAGCCCGGTGGTCGGACCCCACGGGCGGTTACATCCACGCGATGCATCGTTCTCGCTGGGGCGGGTACCACTATCGGATCACGGGCAAGACGGCCGACGGCGATGTCACGTACGAGGGAGGGTGGCAGAACAATCGCAAATCGGCCATGCACAAGCAATTCCGAATGGTCGAGAATATCTTCGAAGAGCTCGACGCGCCGGGCGAGTGGTTTCACGACGGGAAGTCCGACACACTCTACTTCCAGCCGGAACCGGGCTTGGACCTGGAGGGGGCTACCGTCGAAGTTGTCCGATTGCGGCACCTGGTTGAGCTTCGAGGAACCATCGAATCGCCCGTGCGATTCGTTACGTTTCGCGGATTCACCTTCCGACACACGGCCCGCACGTTTATGGAAACACGCGAGCCGCTGCTCCGAAGCGATTGGACAATCTACCGCGGCGGCACGGTCGTGTTGACCGGCACCGAAAACGTGCAACTGCTCGACAGTGAATTCGACCAGGTCGGCGGGAATGCCGTCTTCGTCGACCGGTACAATCGAAGGGTCCTGGTCAAGGGCTGCCACATTCATGATGCGGGAGCGAGCGGCGTCTGTTTTGTCGGTGATCCGGGTGCCGTGCGCAACCCGCTGTTCGAGTACAGTCAGAAAAATGACCTGGCGACGATCGACCGCACACCCGGCCCAAAAACCGAGAACTTCCCTGCCGAGTGCACTGTCACCGACTGCCTGATTCATGGCATCGGGCGTGTCGAGCGCCAGCCGGCGGGTGTCCTGATCGATATGGCTCAGAACATCACCATTAGCGATACATCGATTTACGATTGCGCACGGGCCGGGATCAATATTGGCGACGGTTGCTGGGGCGGACACCTGATCGACGGGTGCGACGTCTTTGACACGGTACTCGAGACCAACGATCACGGATCGTTCAACTCGTGGGGCCGCGATCGATACTGGCGAAGCGATCATTTGCAGGCGTCGCAAGCTGCCGTCGACGAAGACCGTCAACTCCCGTTTCTTGACGCCATGGAAACCACCGTGATCCGCAACAGCCGCTGGCGTTGCGATCACGGATGGGACATCGACCTGGACGACGGTTCATCCAATTACGACATTTACAATAACCTGATGTTGCACGGCGGGCTCAAGTTCCGCGAGGGGTTCCGGCGCCGCGCTTGGAATAACATCACGATCAACAACGGCTTCCACCCGCACGTCTGGTTCAACCACAGCCAGGACGAGGTTTTTGGGAACATCTTTATGGCCGCGCCTCGCGGCGCAAGAATGCCTGGCCCGAAGGCCAAGGGGAAACGCGTCGACGGGAACTTCTATTTCTCCTCGGACCCGAAAATCAAGGACCGATTTCTTGAGTTCGGCTGGGATGTCAACTCTGTCGTTGGTGACCCCCAGTTTCTCGACCCCGAACAGGGGGATTTTCGAGTCCAGCCGAGCTCACCAGCGGCGACTCTCGGATTCAAAAGCTTTGCCATGGACCGGTTCGGTGTCAAGAAACCGTCACTCAAATCGATCGCTCGTACACCTCAGCTACCGAATGTCAATATTGAAACCGGTCGCATGGCGAGGAGTAGTGAACCGAAGCAACTCGGTCGGCTTGCCGAATACTGGCTGGGCGCCAAGCTGCACGATCTGGCCGGTCAAGAATATTCCGCATACGGCACCGCACCCGAAGAGGGTGGCGTTGCGATCCTGGACGTCATTCCGGAGAGTGCGGCGGCCGATGCCGGCTTGCGGGAAAACGACCTGGTTCAAGCCCTGAATCAACACCCGGTTCGCGACCGGCGCGCACTGCTCCAGACACTCGTCCAAATCGGCGCCGCACCGATGACCGTCCGAATCGTGCGAGAGCAGGAGACGAAGACCGTCGACCTGCGATCGGCACCATTCGTTGTCTGGGAGACGGCTGAGACGGAGACACGATTCCAACGACTGACCACGCCGCCACCGTCCGCGATGCGAGTCAAGGCACGGCCCACCACGCACAATGACCCGCTATCGGTACTTACCGATGGCCGCTTGCAGGAAAGTTATGGCCCCGTATTCGGAAACACGACCATCCGGGGCGTGTACAAAATGGATCTGGCGACGACGCGTGCTGTCTCGTCGGTCACTAGCTGGTCATATAACCAGAACGGTAATCGCGGACGGCAACGCGTCACGATCTATGGGAGTCGCGATGAGACCGATCCCGGCTGGAATGTCGAGGATCGGGCTCACTTTACTCCACTGGGAACGCTGGACACGACCGGGGCCGAGGGCGGCAAATTCCAGGCCGTTTCGCTACGCGCTGCGACCGGTCGATCGCTGGGCAACTTTCACTGGATCGCGTGGCGAGTTTTGCCGGTGACCGGTGCGGGCGAGAACTCGGCCTTCCAGGAGTTTCATGTGGAATGACGATCGACGGTCAGGATTTGCAACGTGCAGGTCGCCGACCGTATAATCACTCGCACGTGCAGACGGGCCGCGGGCCGGTCAAGAGGTTGGAGTGAGGAGCAACATCATGCAACGCCGTCGTCTATTGAAGACGCTGTGTGGTCTCGGAGTAACGGCGTGGGCGGCCGTCCTGGGCGTACCGATCGTACGATTTATGCTCGGCCCTCTGCTTCGCCGGTCACCTGCCGCCTCATCGGTAGTTCGCCGAGTGGCTCAGTTGGACCAATTGCCCGAGTCGGTACCGAAGCCGTTCGCCATTCTCGGGGGGCGGCAGGACGCATGGACTCGCTACGAACAGGAAGTTCTTGGCCGAGTCTGGCTCGTACGTCGCACCGGGCCGAACGTTGACCCGGCCGAGGCACACGTGGATGCCTATTCGGCAGAATGCCCTCACCTGGGCTGCTCGATTGGTTTCCAGGACGGGCAGGATCAGTTTGTTTGCCCCTGCCACCAGGCCGCGTTCACGTTGACGGGAAAACGGGTCGTTCAAACGGAGTCGGGCGTCGAGAACCCCGCACCCCGTCCCATGGATCAACTTGATTGCCGGCTCGTGAAGGATGATCAGGAGAATTGGTGGGTGGAGGTGACGTTTCAGAAGTACGCCATGGGCGAAGGGGAGCAACGGGTTGTCTAGTCGTCGCGGCGGAACGTGCGACGACAAGACAGGCTCGTGGGTCGACCCTTTTCCGACCCTTGTTCGTCAACGGGAGAAGTGACTGTGGGGTCAAGAATGCTCGACTGGTTGAACGACCGTGTTGGCTACCGCCGCCCCTTGCAGTGGTATCGCCAGCGCCTTCTGCCCGAGGGGCCAAGTTGGGGACGGACCACAGCGGCATGCGTGCTGTGGCTGTTCTTGATCGAGTCGGTGACCGGACTCTTGCTTCTGACGAGTTACAGTCCTTCGATGAACAGCGCCTGGGCCAGTGTCCACTATATCGATCAGATGACGGCAGGCCGATTTATTCGCGGACTGCACTATTTCGGTGGACAAGGGCTGATCATCTTGTTCATCGTCCATACAATCCGAGTGCTTCTGTCGGCAGCTTACCGGCCGCCCCGCGAGATCGTCTGGGTGACCGGTCTGTTGCTGATCCCGCTGCTGACCGTCTGGGCGGTCACCGGCAATCCTCTTTCGGGCACCCAAAAGGGGCTGGCTCAAATTGAGGTGGAGGGCAATATCGTGGGTTCGACGCCGTTGATCGGACCGATCGCTCAACGGGTCTTGATCGGCGGTGACGAAGTTGGAAACCTGACACTCACCCATTTGCACTCTTTGCACGTTGCCCTGCTTCCCCTGCTGGTCGGATGCTTGCTGCTCTTGCATCTGCATCAGGTCTTTCGACATGCAACCTACCCACCTGCCGGAACGACAGCGACCGACCCGAAGTCCGTACCGTACTGGCCTGAACAGTCGTGGCGGAACCTGATCGCTTTTTCGCTCGTCTTTGGAGCGATCGTGTTCTTGGCGTTGCGGTACGGTGCGCCGCACGACGTACCGGCGGACCCGGAACTTCACCACATCCCGCGTCCCGAGTGGTATTTCCTGTTCCTGTTCGAATTGCGCCGATACTTTACCGGGCAGTACGAATTCATCGCCACGGTCGTCATTCCCGGTGCTGTCCTTCTGTTGTTGCTGATCGTTCCGTTGCTGGACGGCATTCTGGGTCGTCGAGCCAGTCTGTTCGTGCGGTCGACGCTGGTGGTCGCGGGCCTCGGCGCCTGGGGGACACTGACCTGGATCTCGTTGGCCCGCGATGCGCGCGACGCCGATCTCCAGGAGACCCGGCAACATGAAAGGGAGCTGGCGGCACGGGCCCGTCTCTTGGCCGGTCAGGGGATTTCCGTGCGCGGAGCAAACCAACTGCTGCGCAACGACCCTAAGACGCAGGGTCCCAAACTCTTCTCGCAGCATTGCGCCGGTTGCCACTCGCATACGGATCATGACGGGCAAGGCATCGTCTGCCAGGAACCGAGCGCGCCGAACCTGTTCGGAATCGGCTCGCGGCAGTGGGTAACCGATATCCTGACGCCGGAGAAATTCTCCAGCCCGAGATATTTCGGACATACGGCGTTTTCCGAAAGCGATATGGTCGAGTCGGGTGTGACCGACCATTTGGAGGCAGAGCAAGTCGCTCAAGTGGTTGCCGCTTTATCGGCCGAGGCTGGGCTGACCCGCCAGGCGCCCGAGGATCGACGCGACGCTGCCGTCATCGCCGCCGGACGCGAACTCATACAGGATGACAGCGATGGTTGCGCTGGTTGCCACAAATTCCACGACTCGGGCGAACTCGGTAGCGCACCGGAACTGACCGGTTACAGCAGTCGACCCTGGTTGATCGCGTTTATCAGCGATCCGACCCATGAGAGATTCTATCCCGACACGAACGATCGCATGCCCGCGTTTGCGCCCGACGCGCAACCGGCCTCAAATCATCTGCTCAGCGCTGCGGACCTGGCCATTCTGGCCGATTGGCTGCGGCGAGACTGGTACGAAACGCCCGTTTCGAATGACACGAAAGATGCCAATCAATGATCCGGCCGGCCAACGATCTGTTCCCGTGACCAACTCCGGTATGCCGTCGTTCGGATCTTAGCCGTCGTTGGCCCGCATTCCGTGCCGCACCGCCTCCAGGACGGCCGCCTGCACATCGGCAAATGAGCCGTTCACCGTGGCACCGGCAGCCGCTCGGTGACCGCCGCCCTGGAATTGAGCGGCAAGCTTGGCACAATCGGTTGCATCGCGGCTGCGAAAACTCACCTTGTACGTGCCAGGGCGTTGTTCGGTCAGCATGACTGCGGTGAGCGTCCCGTCGACCATCAGCCCCATGTTGATGAAATCTTCTGTCTCACTCAGGTCGGCACCCGTCGCGTCAAAGTCCGACTGTAGCAGATAGGTGTGAGCCAACGTACCGCCCACTTCGAGCTGCAGATGGTCCAGCGCCCGACCTCGCAGTTTACACCGGCTGAGCGTATCACGTTCGTACAGGTTGCGATAAAGCTCGCTCGGTTGAGCACCGGCGGCCACCAGCCGTCCGGCGACCTGCAGGGTCGAGCTGACCGTGGCGGGGGAGCGGAACCAGCCGGGCTTCGGGGCCACAGCGCCGACGCGCGCCGCGCGCATGCCGACTT
>CAYNDU010000333.1:0-6770 GCA_964395615.1 uncultured Pirellulaceae bacterium
CCGGAGAGTGGCTGTCGAGTGGTTGTGCCGCTGCTGGCTCTCGCATCTGTGCCCGGTCGGCTTGGAGCTTCAGTGCTTGCGGGCCGAGCTGTTCGATCGCGAGCCGCAGGCGGTCAAGTTCCTTCATCGTTTCGGCGGGCACGGCCCGCACCGGACCGAACGCCTCGAGCTGTTCCTGCCGGTCGCGGCGCTGAGTCCAAAGGTCGCGCAGTTGACAGGCCGCATCGAGAGTCTCACGGTGGGCCACTCGGTCGGCGACTTCGCTACGCAGTTGGCGAAGCGTCTCGTCAATCTCCGCCGTTTCGCGATGCTGAGCGATCCACTCCCGCTCGACGGCGGTCGCCTCATTGTATTCCCGTTCGAATAACGCTCGTTTTGCCAGAAGATCCGGGATCTGGCCGGCCCCGGTGGCCGGATCGAACAAATGGCGCTGAGCGCTCGACAGTTGGCGGCTCACGTCGACCAGGCTCACTCGGTCAAGGCCCGTGCTGAGCTTGTACAGTAAGTCGGCCGCTTCGGTGTCATCGAGCGTACCGAGGTGCTGGATTTCAGGAAGCCCGCACGTGAACACGTTTTGAAAGGTCGCCGCGTCCATTCCGCCCAACAGCGCGCTCAGCCCTCCCTCCAATGGCCCGCCCGTGTCCAGGTCCTCGACGCGTACCCGTTCGTCGAGGCGGACCTCGCGGCCCGCTTCCACATATCGCTCGATTCGCAGCCGGCGCCCCCCAACGTCGACGTCCATGGTGCCGCCGGCCCGCTTGCCAGTGTGGGGTTCCAGATAACGGCGTCGACTTGGTTCGCAAAACCCAAACAGCACGGACCGAACGAACTGCATCAACGTCGTTTTGCCCGCCTCGTTCGCACCCAAAACGATCGTCACGCCTTCGCCCAAGTGATCCAGATGCAGATCACGCCAGACGCCAAAGCGATCGACGTGGACATCGGTTACATGCATGGGGCTTCCTTTCCTGCCGTGTTGCGCCGCGTCTAAACGGACTCCAAGGGTCGCGACTGCGTAGTCTAGCGGGGGCAGGATAATTGCCCAATGGCGATTCCCGAGACACTCGCGCGAAGCGGTGGAATGGGCGGACGGGGGAGGCTGGGTAAATAGTCGGCTCGTGCAGCCCACTATTTTTCGTCCACCTCCTGTTTCCACTTCTCGATGAGTTGCAGCGCGTGGAGCGGCGTGAGCTGGTTGATATCCGTTTCACGGATGGCATCGAGCAGCGGGTGTTCCATCGGTGCGAAGAGTGTTAGTTGAATGTCGCCCTTGGGCCTCTTTGATCGACCGGCTCCGACTCGGGGGCGCCCACGTTGATCGAGGTGTTCGGCCTCGAGTTGGGCGAGGATTTGTTTGGCGCGCTCATTGACCTTTCTTGGAACGCCGGCCAACCGGGCCACGTGAATGCCGTAGCTCTTGTCGGCGGCGCCGCGCACGATCTTGTGGAGGAAGACAACATCCTCTTCCCATTCCTTGACGGCGACATTGAGATTCGTGACACGGGGCAGGTTTTTGGCAAGGTCGGTCAGTTCATGATAGTGCGTGGCGAACAGTGTTCGGCTGCCGATCGAGTCGTGCAGATGTTCCACAATGGCCCAAGCGAGTGAGAGCCCGTCGTAGGTACTGGTTCCTCTTCCGATTTCGTCGAGGATAATCAGGCTGCGTTCGGTCGCATTGTTCAGGATCCGGGCGGTTTCGGTCATTTCGACCATGAAGGTGCTCTGTCCTCGAGACAGCTCATCGCTCGCCCCGACGCGAGCGAAGATTCGGTCGGCGAGTCCGATCGTCGCGGAGGTGGCAGGAACGAAGCTGCCGATTTGGGCCATCAGGGTCAGCAAGGCGACTTGTCGAATATACGTGCTTTTCCCGGCCATGTTCGGTCCGGTAATCAGCAGCATCAGGCCATCATCGGGTGACAGGTTCGTATCGTTTGGAACGAACGTACCATGAGGTTCGACAATATCGAGCACAGGATGGCGGCCGTCGACGATTGTAGCGATGGGCTCATCCACCAGAGTCGGTCGGCAGTAGCGATGTTGATCGGCGAGAGTGGCCAGTCCGGCGAGCGTATCGAGTTGTGCGATCGAGGCGGCGTTTTCCTGGAGTTGGTGGGCGGACGCATGCACTTGCTCACGAAGTTGGAGGAACAGGGTGTACTCCAGTTCTTTGGCCTGGTCGTCCGCTGAGAGAACACGTTCCTCGTATTCCTTCAACTCCGGAGTGATGTACCGCTCGGCATTCTTCAACGTTTGTTTGCGAATGTACTCAGCAGGTACGTTTTGTTGTTGAGCGGCCGAGACTTCGAGGTAGTAGCCGAAGACCTTGTTGAAGCCGACTTTCAGTTTTGGAATGCCAGTCCGCTCGGATTCACGTGCCTGGTACTCGGCGATCCACTGTTTGCCGCCGGCGGCCAATTCGCGTACCTTGTCTAGTTCCGCGTGAAAGCCGGTTCGTATGAACCCGCCTTCGCGCAGGGTCAAGGGGCAGGCATCGACGAGCGCGTCGGCCAGTTGGGCCTGCAGCTCGGTGCAGGGGTCGAGACGGGAGTCGAGTTGGGCGAGTAGCGGCGCGTGGGCGCTTGCCAGCGGCTTCTTGACGGCGGGAATGCGCGACAGCGTTTGACCGACGCAGCTCAAATCGCGTGGTGTGGCACGACCGGTCGCGACGCGAGCCAGCAGCCGTTGGAGGTCGAACATGGACTTGAGTTCCTGGGCCAGAGCACGTCGCAAATCGGGCGATCGTACGAGTTCTTCGACTGCACCGAGCCGTTGTTCGATCTGTTGCCGATCGGTCAGCGGGGCGGCCAGCCAGTCGGCCAGCAAACGTGATCCCATCGGCGCGACACAGCGATCGATGACCGACAACAGTGATCCGTCGCGCCGGCCTCCGCGAATCGTGCGGGACAACTCGAGGCTGCGTCGAGTGGCTTCGTCGATCTCCAGAAACTCTCCCTGCCGGTAGGGAAGAATGCTCTCAAAATGATCGAGAGATGTTTTCTGAGTTTCGAGCAAATAGTCGAGTACGGCGCCGGCCGCTCGCACGGCCAGGGAGTCGTCATCAGTGAAGCCGAACCCTTCGAGGCTGGTCGTGCGAAACTGCCTGGTCAGTGCGGCGGTGGCCGTATCGAGCGCAAAGGCCCATGCCGGCCTGCGAGTCAGAATGCGGTCGGTGGTGGCTGCGAGCCCTGTCGGCGAATATTCCTCGGACACCAAGATCTCGCTCGGGGCAATTCTCGCCAGGGCATCATCCAGGCGGTCGGCCGGGACGGCGGCCGCATAGAAACGTCCCGTCGATAATTCCGCCCATGCCAGGCCCGCCTGGCCGGCATTTTGGTCGACGTGATGGACCACGGCGGCCAGGTAATTGCTTTCGCGGGGGTCGAGCAGTGCTTCGTCGGTCAGGGTCCCCGGTGTGACCATACGAGTGACTTCGCGCCGGACCAGGCCCTTGGCCCGTTTCGGGTCCTCGACCTGTTCACAAACGGCCGCTCGATGGCCCGAGTTGATGATCTTGGCCAGGTAGCCGTCGAGTTGATGGTGAGGGAACCCTGCCATCGGAATGGGGTTCTCTCCTTTATCGCGGCTGGTCAGCGTCAGGCCGAGCAGGCGGGCCGCCACTTTGGCATCGTCGTAGAACAACTCATAGAAATCGCCCATGCGAAACAGCAGAAGCGCGTCCGGGCAGAGCGCCTTGGCGTCCATGTACTGTTGCATCATTGGGGATCGGGCCATGATGTTACCTTCCTGGTCAACGCAAAAACTCGGACGCAGTGTTCAATCGTCGTGCACGCCCGTTCCGGGTTCATCTTCCTATTCGTCCTCGTCGTCGCCGATGAGGATCTGAAACAAGTTACTGTACTGATCCGTCCAGACCCGAATCTCAGGGCCAGGGACTTCCAAGGGCACGGCAACACTATCAATCACGTAATCGTTGAGAAACTCCACGTTGTTCGTCACCAACAGCCAATCGCTGCCTGAATCGGCCAGACCGCCTGCATCATCAGCATAGACGGCAACTGCTTGAAGCTGGTAGTGATCGGCCAGCAAGGCCACAATCGGTTCGAGGTCCAGGTGTCGATTGCTGGTATGGACGGCGATGACACCGTTCGACTTCAGATGACGCAGGTACTCGCCGAATGCCTCGACGGTCAGGAGGTGAGCGGGAATTGCGTCTCCCGTAAATGCGTCGAGTGCAATCACGTCGTAATTCTGCGGCTGCCGATTCTCCATGGACAGGCGCGCGTCGCCGATCACGACGTGCACGTCGGCCGCGGAATCAGACAGGTAGGTGAAGTACTCTCTGCAGATGTCCTCCACCTCGGGGTTGATCTCGTAAAACGTGTAGTCATCGCCGGTCCGGCCGTAGGTTGCAGTGGTACCTGTACCGAGTCCGACGGTCGCCACGCGCATCGGCTGTAGCGGCGAGAGGTTGTTCAAAGTCAGGCCGATTCCGCTGTCATCGGCGTAATAGGTCGTTGGTTGCCGGCGGCCCGTCAGTGATCGCCACTGCACGCCGTGTAGAATACGCCCATTGTAGAGGCAGCGGCGCCACACATCGTCTTCACCCGGTTTACCGAATTCCACGACGCGCAGCACCCCATAGAAATTGCGTCGCGCCGCCAGCTGCGGTCGGGAGTCTGTCTGCCAGGGAAGCATGATCGGCAGGATCATCAGGGGGGCGAGCGGCAGATACGCCAGAAAAGAGACCCAGGTCCAAACGGGCCGACGCCTGATCACCATGTTCGCCAGGCGGTAAAAACGGTGACCGGCCGCAAGCGTTGCCTCCGCATTGCCCCGGGGCCGCAACGAGTTGAGACATACAAACGGAAGGCCGAGTGCCACGGGCCACCAACGGCGCCAACGCCACTCTCGACGGAACCAACTGAAAGTCAGGACCCCGGCCGCCAGAAGACAACCGCCGACCAACGTGATCATTGATTCGGCATAACTGGTAAACCAACGCGGGCATACGAGCGCGACGAAACAACCTCCTAATGCCCCGCCGGCCGATATCGACAGGTAAAAGGATGTCAGGTACCGCGGACTCGGTCGGCTCCGAACCAGTTCGCCATGGCAGACCATACAGATGAAGAACAACAGGGCCAGGTAGAGATAGATCTCCATGGACAGGCTGTCCAGGAAGTCGGGCACCGTGTAATCGATCTTGTGGACATCGAGGTGGACCTGGAGAGATTCGTTCATCAAGATGGCGGCAATCACAGTGCCGGCCACCAATGTCCCCGTGCAGAACAGGAACCGGAAATACCAACGCTCGGCATCGAAACAGATGACGAACGTCAATAAATAGAGACTCAGCGGTGCCACCCAAAGAAATGGTACGACGGCCACGTCCTGGCAGATCTGATTGGTCACCGCCAACAGGCTCATCGATGCGAAGGCCGGCAGCAGCAGCCAGACCAGAAAACGCCAGACTCCCGGCCGATCGGAGGACCGCTTGTCGACGTCGTTTCGAGTCGACCAGTTGGGAAGATTCCAGCGGTACATGGCCATCGCCAGAAAGCCGCATGTCAGCGCAAACAAGCGAAATCCGGCCGACCAATACGCGCCTTGCTGAGGTGTGCTCCAGGCGGGCTCGATCAGGAACGGAAACGCCAGCAGCGCGCCGAGCGAACCGGCGTTCGACAACGCGTACAAACGGTAAGGCGACCTGCCTTCCGTGACGCGGCTAAACCATGATTGAATGAGGGGTGCGGTCGAAGCCAAAAGGAAATAGGGCAGGCCAACATGTCTCAAGAGTAACCAGAGGATCCTCAACTGAGGATATTGGCTGTCGACGGGCTTCCAATCGGCGGCCGGCGTAATGGGCAGGACCAGGACCGCGACGAGCAACAGGGCGGCGTGCAGAACCGCCGGAACACGCGACGTTGGAATCGTCTCCAGGAGATGGGCATATCCGTAACCGGCCAGCAACAACACCTGAAAAAACAGCATGCAGGTTGTCCAGACCGCCGGGCTCCCCCCAAACCAGGGCAAGATCATCTTGCTGATCGTCGGTTGGACGAGAAACAAAAGAAAAGCGCTCAGAAGCACAGTGGCAGCGACCAACCAGGTGAAACCGGAGCCATTTCGTTTCATGATGTCTCTTCTTCCTGTGTGATCGAGCCGCCGAGATCGAGCCGCCGAGATCGAGACGCCTCGCCTCTTGACCCTGTCGCGCAGCGCCGACGCCGCATCGGGCACCGCTACGCTCGCCCACTTGCCTTCCGTCTGAACGCGGCGGACCTTCAGTCGCAGGTCAACGTCATCACTCGGCAGCCGAGCTTCTCCAATTCGACCACCAGTTGCCCATACATGGTCGGGTCACGGTAGCTTCCCACAATCGCTCCACCCGATCCCGCGAACTTGGCCGTTGCACCGACGGCTCGAGCCGTTTCAATCATCTCCCGATGCTGACGTTGCATGCGGCAGATGCCGGAGCGTAGATCGAAATTCTCGTCAATCAGACGCGGCAGGGTGCTGCAATCGCCGCCGATGCATTCGTCTCGAAATTGCTGAGCCAGATTGGCGAAAAATTTCATGGCTCGCAGCACTTCCGCATCCCCTTGCTCATACCTCGCGCGCAGATCGCTGTGGACGATCTCCGTCGGCTCGCCGGCCGCGGGACTGAAGGCCACGTAGAGCGGGGGCAGTAGGGCGGGATCGAGTGGCTCCGAGCGAACGCATATCAATCCCGCGCGCGCGCCCCTCTGGGGCGGCGTCGTGCTCGACACGACGGGACGAGAGTCTTTTCTCGAAGACTCCATCGAGAC
>CAYNDU010000334.1:0-6759 GCA_964395615.1 uncultured Pirellulaceae bacterium
TGGCGCCGCTCTGTGCGACATTTATGTCGCCGCTCTGTGCGACATTTATGGCGCCCTTTGTGCGACGACGACCGACTACGGAAACACCTGGAAGAACAACCAGGGAATCCCAATCGCCCGAACGTCAAGATCGCGCTGAATAATACGTCCACCCAAAACGAGCCCGTTCCTGCACCCTTCTGGCCGCGAGGCCGAGAGCGTCAGTCGTCGGAACCCGGAGGCGTCGATCGAGGAACCGGTTCCGTCGTTTCGGGAACCGGGGGTGGCGAGTCGATCAGTGCAGGGGAATGTGTCGAATCGTGCGGCGGGACCGGTTCCTGCAGCACCCGGTCCAGAATCCCATTGACGAATTGCGTGGAGTTTTCTCCACCGAAGCGTTTGGCCAGTTCCAGCGCCTCGTTGATTGCCACTCGATTGGGCGTTTCCGAATAGAGGATTTCGTAGGCGCCGAGGCGCATCACATTGCGGTCCGTCGCGGCCATTCGCGTGAGGCTCCAATTCTCGGCTCGCCGCGTCAGAATCTCGTCGAGCTGCAGGCGATGTCGTCGGACACCTGCAAGCAGGTCGTTTGCAAAATCGACCAGTTGCGGGAAACCTCGCAATCGACCGCGCAGAAACTCATCGGTGAAAGTCATGCTATGCTCCGGATTCAAATCGTCCTGGTAAAGAACCTGGAGCACCACTTCTCGAGCTCGACTACGACGGGACATGGAGGACCTGTATTGGCTAAACGGTTTGCCGGGTTCGAACGTTGTTTCTCAGACGACAGAATGTAACACTTGGAGCGATCCGGCGCCGGTTGGCGGAACGGGGTGAGTCGGGACGCGTTCGCATGGTCATTCCAGCGAGTCCGGCGAGACCAATTGGCTCATCAAGCTGGCCATTTCCAATGCGGCCAGCGCGCACTCACTGCCCTTGTTTCCAACATTTCCACCCGCCCGGTGGATGGCTTGTTCCATCGTGGTGCAGGTGAGCAGACCGAACAAGACGGGCATACCCGTTTCCAAGGCAATCCGCCCCAGGCTGGAGCTGACCTGGCTATTAATATACTGATCGTGAGTGGTTTCTCCCCGGATCACCGCGCCCAGGCAGATAACTCCTGCGAAGGTCCCGCGAGTCGCCATTTGCTGGGCGATCAGCGGTATTTCCCAGGCACCCGGCACCCAGGCCACCTCCAAGTCCTCGTCAGAAATTCCGTGAGCCGTGAGCGTGCTGACGGCCCCATCGAGCAGTTTCTCGGTAATCGTCCGATTGTATCGAGCCACTACCAGGGCAAATCGTTGAGGAACAGGATGGTCGCAGTTCCCGGCGTAGACTTTTGGCATACTCTTCTCGGTGATTCAAAATTGTGCCGTCGGACCGGTCAGGCGGCGGCGCGCCTCACGCTGGAGGGCTGCAGTTGGCAGGATTAGCCCTTCATGTTCATGCTCATCAGAAACTCGGCGTTCGTCTTCGTCTTTTGCAGACGGGAGACAAGTAACTCCATGGCATCGGGAGCGTTCATGTCGCTGAGCACTCGGCGCAACACGCAGACCCGCCGGTGTTCCTCCACGTCCATGAGCATTTCTTCACGCCGCGTGCCGGTGCGATTGATGTCGATGGCCGGCCAGACGCGGCGGTCGACGAGCTTGTGATCGAGCACAATCTCGAGGTTGCCCGTGCCCTTGAATTCTTCAAAGATGACCTCGTCCATTTTGCTGCCGGTGTCGATCAACGCCGTGGCCAGGATGGTCAACGAACCACCTTCTTCGACTTTTCGCGCCGAGCCGAAGAATCGCTTCGGGTTCTGCAGGGCATTGGCATCGAGCCCACCAGAGAGGATCTTGCCCGATTGCGGGCATTCGGTGTTCCAGGCCCGGGCGAGCCGAGTGATGGAGTCGAGGAAGATGACGACGTCCGTCCCATATTCCACCATCCGTTTGGCCTTCTCGATGACCATTTCCGAGACCTGTACGTGTCGCGAGGACGGTTCATCAAATGTCGAGCTGATCACTTCGCAGTTGCTGCTCTTGACCTCGCGTTCCATGTCGGTGACTTCTTCAGGCCGCTCATCGATCAGGAGCATGATCACGTAGGCCTCGGGGTAATTTGCGATGACCGAGCGGGCCATTTTTTGGAGCAGGATCGTCTTGCCCGCTCTGGGTGGGCTGACGATAAGACCGCGCTGGCCAAAGCCGATCGGCGAGACCATATCCACGACACGCGTGGAGAGTTCGTCGTACGCTGTCTCCATGACGATTCGAGTATCGGGATGTAACGGCGTGAGGTCGTCAAACTGGACCTTGTCGGCCATCAGGTTCGGGTCTTGATAGTTGATGGCCTCGACACGAAGCAGAGCAAAATACCGTTCGTTTTCTTTCGGCGGCCGGATTTGGCCGGAGACGGTCGAGCCGGTTTGCAGACCGAATCGGCGGATCTGGCTCGGCGAGACGTAGATATCGTCGGGGCAAGAGAGGTAGTGATAGTCCGGGCTGCGCAGGAATCCGAATCCGTCGGGAAGGATTTCGAGCGTTCCCTCGCCGTACATGAGCCCGTTCATCTTGACCCGTTCTTTGAGGATTCGAAAGATCAGGTCTTGTTTCTTCAGCCCGGCCACATCGGCCACGTTCTGACGGCGAGCCTCTTCGATCAACTCGGCCATGTTCAGCTTCTGGAGTTCGGCGAGGTGGATCTCACCTTTCTTGATCTTCTCATACCGGGCGTCGGTTTCATCGCCGCCGCGTCGGTCGGCCTCCTCGGCCAGTTCTTCGGCCAGCGAAAGCGGTTCGCTGAGGTCGTCCAGTGCCGAGTCGTCTTTACTGGAGTTATGTGAACGCGTCGAGCGTTGCGAAGTCGAGTCACTGCGCGATCGGCTGGAACTCTTACGACCGCGACGGGACTCAGCTCCCCTCGTGTTCGAGTCGGCCATGGATGTGAAAACTCCTGATGAGCAAGGAGGCCGCCCTTACAGATGAAAGGCGACGGTGGGTTGGTTAGTACGCAGGTCGCGGCGCGACCGCCGCGGATCATGGGTTTACGTGCGGCGCCCGTCGGTCAGCTTCCGTTGGTCGCCCCATTGTTGGCAGTCATTGGAAGATCTTCGAGACAAGCCCTAAAGGGAGCCGGGCGATGGGATCCTTTCCCGGAACTGAACAGATCGGAAGGGCAAGGTTGGATTAAGACGCCCCTCATCGACCCATTATCGGATTTTCGGCGCCAAGGTGAAGGGTAGTTATGCCAATTTCGTGGATTCCCACCACCGGGTGACCTGATCATGCAACTGTTGCAGGTCGCCCGAATTGTCAAGGACCACGTCCGATTGCCGTTTTTTCCATTCGACCGGCATCTGAGTGGCTTCGCGTCGTGCAAACTGTTCAGGTGTCCAGTTTCGCCCGGCCGCTCGCCGCAGCCGTTCGTCGCGCGGCGTGTCGACAAATACCACACAATCACACCGTTGATTCCAGCCCGTTTTGAAGAGGATGGCGGCGTCGAGGACGACGGCCGGCGGGGCGGCCGAGCCCGGCAGATGCCCCAATTGGTCCAAACGCCGAGTCAATTCCTGTTCGATCAGAGGATGAATCAACTGTTCGAGGAAAGCCAGGGCCTTCTGCCCGGATGGTCCATGAGCGAAAACTCGGTCGGCGATCGCCGTTCGATCCAGGCACCCGTCGGGTCGGACGACTTCCGAGCCCCATCGAGCAACGATGGCTCGACAAACGGGCTCCTGCAGAAGTACCTCGTGGCCGATCCCGTCGGCATCGATCACCGGGAGTCCCTGATCGGCCAGTACGGTGGCGACCGTGGACTTTCCGCTCGCGATCCCTCCTGTCAACCCAATTACATACATGGTTCGTTTTGATTCCTGCCCGCAGAAACCAACCGGACACTTGGCAAACGCGTCACGCAAGCGGTTCGCACTCGGCCCAGTTTGCCCCGACTTTGATGTCGACTTTCAACGGGACCGACAGCTGTGCGGCGCTTTCCATTTCCTCCCGCACCAGGTCGGCCAGCTCGTGGGACTCCTGCTCGGGGACTTCAAAGAGCAATTCGTCGTGAATTTGGAGCAGCAAACGGGCCGACTGGTTTTCGCGTCGCAGCCGAGCCAGTACCCGGATCATGGCTTCCTTGATGAGGTCGGCCGCCGAGCCCTGGATCACGGTGTTGATGGCGATTCGTTCCGGGAGCGTGCGTTGCCGAAGATCCCGGCGAGCCTCAGGATCTCGTACGCCCTCAACCGCTCGACGCCGGCCCGATATGGTCGACACATAGCCGTTCTTTCGGCAATCGGCCAACACCTGCGTCATGAATCGATCCACGCCCGGGTACCGAGCAAAATAGGCATCAATGAAATCGGCCGCCTGGTCTTTGGCGATGCCCAGGGCAGCTGCTAATCCGAAAGCACTCTGACCATAGATCACGCCAAAATTGATCGCCTTGGCGCTGCGTCTCATTTCGACCGTGACCGCTTCGGTTGGTACGGAATGAACTTGAGCGGCCACCTGGCGGTGGATGTCACAGTCGTTCTTGAAGGCTTCGAGCAGGACCTCATCCTGGGAATAATGTGCCAAAACGCGTAACTCGATTTGCGAATAGTCTGCACACAACAGGCGCCACGCTTCTGATTCCGGAAGAAACGCTGCTCGAATCGCTCGGCCTTCCGCGGTGCGCACGGGAATATTCTGGAGATTGGGGTCGGTCGAGCTGAGTCGACCCGTGGCTGCCACGTCCTGTCGAAAGGAGGTGTGGACCCGGCCCGTCTCGGGAAGGACCAGCTCGGGCAGTGCGTCGACGTACGTGTTTTTCAACTTGGCCTGCTGGCGATACTCAATGACCTTGGCCGGCAATGGATGGATCAGGGCCAACTGGCTGAGCACACTCGCATCCGTGCTCGGCCCCGTCTTGGTCCGTTTCCCAACGGGCAGATTCAGCTCGTCAAATAGAACGACCGCCAACTGCTTCGGGGATCCGATGTTGAAACGGTGGCCGGCCTCTTCGTAAATCTCCAATTCCAACTCGACGATCCGCTTCTCCAGTTGCCCGCTCAACGTCGACAAGAGATCCGTGTTCACGCGGATCCCGTTGAATTCCATCTCGGCCAGAACATCAATCAGCGGCATCTCGAGTGTTTCGAAGAGTTGGTCCAATCCGGTCGTTTGCAATTGTTGTTCGAGCTGCGGCTTGAGCCGAATTGGGATTTCCGCGTCCTCGGCGGCGTAGGGGGTGATGTCTTCGATCGGCACCTGATCCATTCGTTTCTGGTTCCGGCCCTTGCCGATCAGGTCGGTGATCTTGATGGTTGTATGCTGCAGGTACCGCCGGGCCAGATCGTCCAACCCGTGCCCTCGCACGCCCGGCTGAAGCAGGTAGTCGGCGACCATGGTATCAAACGCCACGCCGGCCAGGCGAATGCCTGCGTTGCGCAATACGACGATGTCGTACTTCAGGTTCTGTCCGACCTTGGCGATCGCCGGATTCTCGAGCACCGGACGCAGAAGGTCTAATGCCGCCTTCTCGTCAATCGTCGGTTCGCCAAGCGGAGCACGAATGGGAATGTAGACGGCCTTCTCCGATTCCCAGGCCAGCGAGATTCCAACCAGTCTGGCCCATCGGGGCATCGTGGAAGTGGTTTCGGTGTCGACCGCTAAACAGGTCTGTTCCGCCAATTCGTCCGCCAGCCGGCTCAACGCCTCAGTCGTCGTGATGGCCCGGTACTCGGCGCGTGAGATCGCGGGACTCGTCTCCTCCGACTTGCCCGTCAGCCGCCGTTCCAGCCCGCGAAAACCAAATTCCTGACAGAGTGCGCCGAGCGCCCCGTTGTCAAACGGTGTGACCCGCGCCGTCGACCAATCGAATTCCAATGGCACCCGGGTGTCCAACTCGACCAGCCGCCGACTCAGTCGCGCCGTGTCCGCGTGTTGCTGCAGATTCTCGCGCAGCTTGCCCTTCAACTGGTCGGCACTCGCGAGAATAGCGTCCAGCGAGCCATGCTCGGCAAGCAACCGGGCGGCCGTCTTCTTTCCTATTCCGGGCACACCCGGGATATTGTCGGTCGAATCTCCCCACAATGCCTGGAAATCGACGACCTGTTCGGGGCCGATGCCCCATTGCTCCCGAACCGCCTGGGCGTCAATCACCGAATCTTTGCGCAGGTTGTACATCAACACGTTGTCGTTGATCAGTTGCCGGCAGTCCTTATCGGAAGTGACCAGGTAACAGCGAGCGCCGGCGTGGTCGGATTGCCGAGCGAGTGTCGCCAGCACGTCGTCCGCTTCGTAGCCGACCCGTGACACGACAGGGATCGCCATCGCCTCGAGAAACCGCTGGATATTAGGGATCTGGGACTGCAGATCGAGGGGCATCGGCGCGCGGTTGGCCTTGTACTGGTCGTAGATTTCGTGGCGAAACGTCGGGCCGGGAGCATCAAACGCGCAGACCAAAAAGTCCGGCTGCCGCCGCTCGATAATCTCGGCCACGTCGCGCACAAATCCATGAATGGCAGCTACCGGTTGACCGGCCGGTCCCGTCATTTCTCCCAGGGCGTGAAATACCTGGTAGATCAGGGAGAAGGCGTCAAGCACATAAGCCGTCGAGCCGGGAGACAGGTGCGACGAAGGCTCGGGTGCACGCGTTGCGGGCAGGGGACGTTGGTTCACAGTCGTTTATTCCATGGCTCGGGACGTGTGCGATGCGCCGCGCGGCGGACTCCGTCTCGCCCGTTCTCTCCAAGTTAGGGTAAAGGGGTCAGGAGTCAATTGCCGGAACGGCCCGTAGGGTGCTTCG
>CAYNDU010000335.1:0-6758 GCA_964395615.1 uncultured Pirellulaceae bacterium
CAGTCAGCTCTCCGGTGCGATCACTGCGTATATTGCCTACAATGAACGTCTGGGCTCGTTTTTGAACTGGGACGTTCTGCTCGTCGACCGCCTGACCGGAACGGCGGGCGTGCGCTACGAACATATCGACTTGGGGGCTACGCCCATCATCGGGGTCGGAGGCGTGCCAACACCGGTCCACATCACTCCTCATTATGCCGGCTGGATCGCCCAGGCCGGACTGGTCTACGAGCTGACGTCCAATCTGCACGTGGTTGGCAATATCTCCGAAGGGTCTCGCGCGCCGAACTTGGACGAGTTGACCGCCAACAATCCGAACGTTCTTCAGAGTGGTCTTGATCTTCCAAGTCTGGGACTGGTGCCGGAGCGATCGGTGACCTATGAGGCAGGGGTGAAATTGGACGGCGATCGACTCCGATCACAGGCGTTCGTTTATTGGACGGACCTCAATAACAACATTGTGGCGATTTCAGCCGGCGGAAACTCCTTCAAGCGGGCCAATCAGGACTCGATCGTTCAGGGGGTCGAGTTGGACGGCGAGTACTTGCTGGGAAGTGGTTGGAGTACATATGGGAATTTCTGGTACACCTACGGCAAAAACGTTGTTACGAGCGCTCCGTTGAGTCGCGTTCCGCCGACGCAGGGAATTGCCGGGTTGCGGTGGCGATCTCAGGACGCCGCACGCTATGCGAGCATCTACACGTGGTTGGTCAGACGCCAGGATCGACTGGATCCGGTTCGTGATGGATCGGACGAGCGGATACCACTCGGCGGCACGCCCGGTTTTGGTACACTGAATGTGCGGTTGGGCACTGCCTGGGGAACCGACCAGCAACATCGCGTCAGCCTCAGTCTCGAGAATATTACCGACCAACCCTACCTGGTCCATGGCTCAGGTGTTTACGGCACGGGCTTCACTGCCCGATTCGGCTACCAGTGGATTCGCTAACGAGAGTTTTCCCTCATGACTCACCGAGAGTTGCGTGACCAGTTGTACGCTTCGTTCAAACACCGAGCGATGCTCTATTTCCATATCTATGACGAGCTTCAAGCCGAGGTCGGCGCCGAGCGTGCGGCCGAGATTCTACGGCGGGCCATTGAACGCCGCGGTCGCGAGGTGGGGCAGGCGTTCGCGCAGTACGCGCCCAACGATCTGAACGGACTCTGTCAAGCATTTCTAGCTGGAATTCCAGACTCGGGCCATATGTTCTCGCCTCATATTGAGCGTGACGACGAGCAGCAACTGGAGATCACGCTACGAGCTTGCCCGTTGCGTGATGCCTGGCAGGAGGCCGGACTGGATGACGAGCAGGTCGCCACGATGTGTCACATTGCGGCTGCCATCGATACCGGCACGTTTGAGGGAGCCGGTTTTGGATTTGCTGCCAAGACCTGGCAGCCGGGCTCCGACGGCTGCTGCCACTTGCAGATTACGCCCAACCCGTCCGCATCGCGTTAACGTCGCGCGTGCCCCCATTGGGCCCTTGGGCCGTCTTGGCTTGCCAATCACCACAGCTCGCGGTGCGCCGAATCCCGTCATGCAGGGGGGGCGGTCCGCATTTTCGGCGTTCAATGCCGATCTTGGGACGTTTTTTTGACGGCCAACGCAACTTTTGCCGGTTTTCCGCGTTTATAGGTTTGGCATCGCGAGTCGCGGAAACGACGGCGCCCGAGCAATGTCGGGAGAGGATTTCAATCAGCGGCCCTTTCGTACACAAGTTAAGGAACCAAAACGATGAAACAACGTTGGTCATTTCTGGCGGTATTTGCTGCCGCCCTGTTGGTAACGGTATCCGTTTATGGTCAGCCTCCCGCGCAAGGCCGCGGCGGTCGGGGTGGACCGGGTGGACGAGGAGGTCCCGGAGGTCCCGGAGGGGCCGGCGGAAGCATCGTGTCTCTGTTGATGAATGCGGCCGTCCGCGAGGAGATCGGGCTGTCGGCCGAGCAGCAGACGAAGCTCCGAGAGTTAGCGCGTGGCGGCGCGGCGCGGCGATTCAATCGCGAAGACTTCCAAGACCTGTCGCAGGAAGAGCGTCAGAAGAAGATGCGGGAAATGCGCGAGGCGATGGCCAAAGGGGCTGCCGAGCAGGAAAAGAAACTGGCACAAGTGTTGGACGAAAAGCAAATGAAGCGACTTCATCAGATCCAATTGCAAACGATGGGCATGTTTGCATTGCGCTCGGACGACGTTCAACAAAAACTCGGACTGACCGACGAGCAGAAGGAGAAGTTATCGGCTGCCCAACGTGCCGTTTTCACCAAGATGCGGGAGTCCTTCACGTCCGGCCAACGACCGGATGATGCGGCTCGAGCAAAACTGCAGAAAGAAATCCAGGCCGCGGCCATGGACGTGCTGACCGACGATCAGAAGGCGACTTGGAAAGACATGGTCGGCAAACCGTTCGACGTGTCGAAGATCGAACGACCCTCGTTCGGTGGCCGAGGCGGTGGTCGACCCGGTCAAGGTCGCCCCGGTCAAGGTCGCCCAGGTCAGGGTCGCCCAGGTCAAGGTCGACCCGGTCAAGGTCGACCCGGGGGAGGTACGGCGAACGGCTAGTCCGACTGTCCTGAAAGAAAACAGGTAACCGTTCACGGCCTTGGCCGTGAACGGCTGCGAAAATAGAAGGTGTTCCCCCTCTCTCGATACGGACACGACGGGCCCGATTGGTTCGTCGTGTCCGTCTCTTTTTTGCGTCAATTGCAATCCCGCGCCGAATGAACGATAACGGATGAACTGGACGGGAAATACCATCCTCTTTTCGGGAGCCGGCGCAATGACTCGATCGACTCGACGACATTTCCTGCACCAAGGGGCCATCGGACTGGCGACGGTTGGCGGTTGGACTTCGATGTTGCGCGGCGAGACGTTCGAGCCAAAGGATGGCGGTTTGCAGCTCGCCCCGTTTCGGTTTGACGTAACTCCACCGATCGGCCATTCCTTGTGTGGCGGGTGGATCAAGCCGGCTGAGGTGGTGGACGACCCGTTGGAAGCGATTGGATTGGTCATTTTGGGGGCCGGTCGCCCATTGGTCGTATGCTCCGTAGATTGGACGGGAATACTCAACGAAGCGCACCTGCAGTGGCGCACGACGTTGGCCGAGGCGGCCGGAACGACCCCGGATCGGGTGGCCGTCCATTGCGTGCACCAGCACAATGCGCCCTTTGCCTGCCTGAGTGCTCAACGCCTGGTCGCCGCCCAGGGTGACCTTCCGGCGATCGTTGACGAGTCGTACTTTGGTCAGTGTCTGGCGCGTGGGCGAGCGGCCGTGATGGGCGCATTGCGGTACCCGCAGCCGCTCACGCACGTTGCTTACGGATCGGGCCGTGTGGCCCAGGTGGCATCGAATCGGCGAGTGGATCGAGGCGACGACGGGAAGGTCGGAGCCATGCGGGGCAGCAGTTGCCGGGATGCTCGATTGCGGTCTTTGCCGGAAGGGCTGATTGACCCCTGGCTCAAGACGGTCGTGTTCTACAACGGCGACCGAAAACTGGCAGCGTGCCATTACTATGCCACACATCCGATGAGCTATTATGGCGACGGGCGAGTGAATAGCGATTTTGCAGGCATGGCGCGCAAACACCGGCAGGAAGACGAGCCCAACTGCACGCATCTCTATTTCACGGGCTGTGCCGGGAACATTGCCGCTGGAAAATACAATGATGGCTCGCATGCGCAGCGAAAAGTCTTGACCGACCGACTTTATTCCGGGCTCGTCGCATCCGAAGCTGACCTGAATCCCACGCCGATTCAGCGAGTCCAGTGGCGCACGCTGCATGTAACTCCGCCGCCTCACTCGGACCCGACGGCCGAATCACTCGAACAGATGATTGCGGACAAGAAACGGCCCGTGGTCGGTCGCAATCGTCCGGCCTATCAACTGGCCTATATCCGGCGAATCGAGAATCGGGTGCCGATCTGCCTGAGCTCTCTCCACATCAATGATGTTTGCCTGCTCCATTTGCCGGGTGAGTGCTTTGTGCAGTATCAATTGCGTGCTCAGCAAATGAACGGCCAGCGTATGACTGCGGTGGCCGCTTATGGAGACGGAGGCCCATGGTACATACCGGTCGCGGAGGAATATGATCGCGGCGGGTACGAAGTGAGCGTCGCCTTCTGTGCTCGCACCGTCGACAGCATTCTGACTGACGGTGTGCGGTCTCTGGTCCGAGCCGACGCTTAGCCCTGAAGGAGCCGAGCGGCGGCGACGGCGAAGTAAGTCAGGATTCCGTCGGCTCCGGCCCGCTTGAACGCGAGCAGGCTTTCGAGCATGGATTTTTCCTGATCCAGCCAGCCCCGTTCGGCTGCAGCACATAACATGGCATATTCGCCGCTGACCTGGTAGGCGTAGGTGGGAACGGCAAAAGTCTCCTTGACTCGGCGCACGATATCAAGGTAGGGCATGCCGGGCTTGACCATGACCATGTCGGCACCTTCGTCCAGGTCCAATGCCACCTCGCGCAACGACTCGTCGCCGTTAGCCGGGTCCATCTGGTACGTCTTTTTGTCGCCGCCACCCAGGCTCGAGGAAGACCCGACCGCATCGCGAAACGGTCCGTAAAAGGCCGAGGCGTACTTTGCGGCGTAGGACATGATCAGAACATGATCGTAACCGGCCACGTCCAGAGCCTGGCGAATCACTCCGATTCGGCCGTCCATCATGTCGGACGGGGCAATCACGTCGCAGCCGGCTTCTACCTGGACCAGTGATTGCTTGCAGAGTGCCTCGTTGGTCGGATCATTCACCACGTATCCGTCCTCGACCAACCCGTCCTGCCCGTGGCTGGAATAAGGATCTAACGCGACATCACAGACCACGCCCAGCCGATCACCGTGGGCCTGTTTCAGTGCGCGCACCGCTCGACATACCAGGTTCTCTGGATTCCACGCCTCTTCGGCACCGGGCGTCTTCTTGGACGCTTCCGTTGCCGGAAACAGGGCGATCGCAGGGATTCCCAGGTCGGCCGCCTCACCCGCCGCATCCACGAGTAGATCGATGGACAGGCGATCCACTCCGGGCATTGACGGAACCGGTTCGCGAAGCGAACTTCCTTCGTGAATGAAGACCGGCCATATCAGATCGTTGACAACCAAACGGTTCTCCCGCACAAGACGTCGTGACCAGTCAAACTGGCGGTTGCGGCGCATGCGACGAGTTGGGTACTGACCGTGCGCTGCTTGACTCAGGGCAGGATTCATCTGAGCGACTCCCATTCGGACGGTTGGTTTGAAGCAGGGGCGAGTCTCTTGGGCCGAAATCACGCACTGTGGATTTCGTCAACGGTCTGCAATCGAATCGGTGTGATGTCGAACTTGGGACACTGGCCCAGGAATTCGCATGGGTTGTTATGGAAAATGTCGATGGCCTCCTGTACCGAATGCCCTCGGCGACGGAATTCCATCACGCACTCCTGGAGCGTGAACGGATCGCTCGGCCCCCAATCGGCGGACGAGTTGACCAGGATGCGCTCGCTGCCATAGTCTTCCAAGAGGTCAACGGCCCGCCGTGGCGAGCACTTGGTGATTGGGTACAAGGTCATACCAACCCAGTAGCCCGCGTCGAGCGGCGCGCGAATCGTGTGTTCCTCCACATGATCGATCCAGACACGCTGCGGTTCGATATTCATGTGATTCAGGATTTCCAACGTGCGCCGAGTGCCTCGTACCTTGTCTTGAAGGTGCGGCGTGTGGATCAAGACCAGTTGATCGTGATCGATGGCCAGTTGCAGTTGAGCCTCGAAGATATCTTCCTCGTTCCGCGTCGTCTTATGGAACCCGATTTCGCCGACACCGAGCACCGTTGGTTGACTAAAGAACTCAGGCATGTGACGTAGCACTTCCTTGCTCAACGACGGATTCTCCGCCTCCTTCGGATTGACGGCCACCCAGCAGAAATGGCGAATGCCGTAGTCTGCGGCTCGAGTCGGTTCGAATTCGCTAATCTGCCGAAAATAGTCCAGGAACGTCTCGGGATAGGCCCGATCGAAGCCCGCCCAAAACGCAGGCTCGGCAACCGCTACCACGCCCGACATGGCCATCCGTTCGTAATCCTGAGCAGTCCTGGCAATTCCGTGATAGTGAGGCTGAATAATCTGCACGGCATGGGCTCCTGGGTATCTCTAGATTGCCTCAGCTGAAGACGGCCAAGCGGAGAATCTTCTGCCCCGTCAGGTTTGCGATCCATCGACGTCTGAGAATAGATTCAACAATCGTTCAGCTCGATCTCGGGAAGGACCCCGTGCGGCGATGAGGTCCAGGGCCTCGTAGACCTTGGTCCAGCGGTGCTCGGGATCCGTATCGGCCCGTGGTTTCCCGTCAGTCGCCCGGTCGTGCCGATCCAGGGTCGCCGCGATTTCCAGCAGCATGCAGCGGACGTCCAGGAAGTACGTATCGACAACTTGATCCGCGGTCAACATGGTCAGCCTCGCTTCACACATCGGAGTCTTGCCAAATTCTCTTTTTGCGACCAAGGTTCCCGTGACCGGTCGGTCAAACGGAGCCCCTGACATTCTCTGGCCGATGTTCTGAGTATTGCGTCCTTTTCCCTACGTTGCAACCCGCTTTCAGACCCCACCAATGGCAAGCCAGACGAGCCGCCTGTCGGTGCGCAAAGGTAGGGACAGGCAGTGTGAACGCATTCCGCGTCCTGCGCGGGCGGAAGTTGACCTGGCAGGTACGGTGTCTCGCGTGGATCGGTCAACTCGAGTCGGACCGGACCAGCATCTGAATCTCGGTCAGGTACTTCTTTGGATTGCCCTTG
>CAYNDU010000336.1:0-6757 GCA_964395615.1 uncultured Pirellulaceae bacterium
CGGGCTTCTCAAACTGAGCAGCCACCTCGCGCATAATGTGGATCGCCTCGGCTTCGAGGGGCTTGAGGGGGGTGGGGTTGTCACGCGCCGGAGCGCCCGCTCGTAGTGCAACGCGTTTCCCCTCGGCCATCGCTCAATACAAATCGTAGTCGAGTGATGCCGTGGCCCGCCCGCCGGTGGCCTCTCGCGTTGTCCCCAGGAACAGCAACACGGCTCCCGCGTGGGGAGACCGGACGGCCTCGAGTGCCTGTTGAGGATCCAATTGGTTCTCGGTTAACTCTATCATCGCACCTGCAATCGTAATGACGAGACAACGGTCATCGAGCCTAACCTATCCGCCGCTGACCGGTGGGAAACAGGCGATTTCGCAACCTTCCGACAACGGTTGCGTTTCGGCGGCAAACTGTTGGTCCATGGCAAACATCAAGTGTGGGCCAAGCCGACTCAGGGCCGGCCACTTTCTGACTAGCTCTTCCCTGAGATCTCCGACGGAGGGGGAACCAGGCAGATCGATCTCACAATCGGCACTTCCAACCAGATCGGCGGCGAGCGCAAACAGCTTAACTTGGAGCTTCATCAGGTCACCACCAGGTCCTCTCCGCGCGTCGTCAGCAGGCCGGCCAGATCGGGCAGCAGGCCATAGGAGAGGGCAAGCAATTTCAGAGGGTGGATGGTCGGCTTGGTTGTGCCTTGTTCCATTTGCATTTTGCACGCACTGCACTCGGTCGTGCCGACCTGGACTCGATCCGACCGCAGATGGGAGATGAGCCCCCAGCCGGCCCGCAAACTACTGCGATAGTTGCTCCGTTTGAGCCCGAACGTACCGGCCATTCCGGAACAGGCGTGCCCCAAAGTGTGAACGGCCAGACCGGGGACGAGTCGCAGCAGGTTGTATCCCGGCGTGCCGTGTCCCAGGGCTCGAACGTGACACGGAAGGTGGTAACCGACCGACGCGTTTACGGGACTGAAGTCCAATTCCAGTTTCCCGGCCAGATGTCGTCGCCAAAGATAATGGCAGCACTCACTCGTGTTGTCCGCCACCAATTGGGCATCATCATCGTCCAAGATCTGAAGGTATTCGTGCGTCAGGCATACGGCGGCCGCCGGCTCGGTTGTCACAACATGGTATCCCTGCCGAACCGCCTCCGCCAGCAGATGGACGTTCTGTTGCGCCATGCGTCGTGCGGCGTCGACGGCGCCCATCGAGATGGCGGCCATTCCAGATTGGATCTGGCCTGGGGCCACGTAGACGGACACCCCGTTGTGCTCCATCACGGCGATCAAGGCGTCGGCCAACTGCACATCATGCCAGTTGGCATAGACGTCGACAAAATAGAGCACCTTGGCGCCGGAGCGTCGCGTCGGTCGCGTCAACTTCCGCCGTTGGGCATGACGCATGAACGAGCGATGGGCCACCCGGGGCAGTTTGCGCCCCTGGGCAATTCCCAACGTCTGCTCCAGAATCCATCGCATCTGTCTGTTGGCGATCGCCCAGTTGGCCAATCGGTGAAAACGAGAGGCCCAGGCCAGGAATCGATGAATGTTGATCAGGACCCAATCCGATGGTCGCAGCCCGTTGGTCGCCACGTATTGGGCCTTGCACTCCACCATCAATTTAGGAATGTCGACGCCGGCCGGGCATTCGAGCCGGCACTGGTGGCAGTGAATACAGAGGTCGGCGATGTCTTTCAAATCGTCCGCCGCCAGATGCTCCGCACCAAGCCGGCCGGTGAAAATTGCTCGAACCAGATTGGCCTTGGCGCGCGGTGTCGCCTCCTCGCGGGGACCGTACCGGAAGATCGGGCACATCCGTTCATCGGGGAGTTGCGTGCGGCACCCGCCACATCCATTGCAGTTGCGCGCCGCATGTACGATTCCCTCGCCTGGCCAGCGCAGCTGCAATGGGATTGGTTGAGCGGATGAGGAGCCGTCACCGGGTAGAACCGAGTCACGATCCTCATCGTCCGCCAAACTTCGTCGTACGACAGGACGCAGGTTGTGTGTTAACGGCTGGGGCGAGTCGCTGACCTTCTTTCCTGGATTGAAAATGCCGTCCGGGTCGAACAATCGCTTGACCTGTCGGAACACATCGTATAACGGACCGTATTGCTGTCGCACGAACCATGTCCGGCTGAGCCCATCACCATGTTCGCCGCTGATCGTTCCCCCCACTCGCAAAACCTGTTGGTAGAGATCGGTCGCAAGATCCTGCATCGTCCGAATATCGGCGGGACTCCCGAGATCGAGAAACGGTCGCACATGCAGTTGGCCATGCCCGGCATGGGCAAACAGCGACGCCGTGACCTGGTGGTTCTTGAGCACATTCTGCAACTGAACCAGGAAATCCGGAAGGCTGTCCGGAGGGATGGCGATATCCTCGACAAACGGCAAGGGGCGCGAGGACCCTTTCAAGCCATAAAGACCGGGTACGACGCGCCGTGACAACTGCCAGTAAAGATCGACCTCTTCACGGTCCATGGCAACGCGAGCGTCGAAGGCCAGGCGTTTCTTGCGCTGAATCCGGGAAACCAGGTCACGAAGCTTCTCGCGAGTCTCGTTCGGCTGCCTGCCTTCCATCTCCACCAACAGACTGGCCTCGGCGCTTCGCGGTATCAACAACTCGTACCGCGGGTCGGATTCTCGGGCAATGCTCAGCAACCGCCGATCCATCAGATCACAAGCCGAGGCACCCAGCCCGGCGATCTCAATTGCCCCCCGCGCCGCCGACTCGAGCCGGTCAAAAAACAACAACGCGACGCCCACACTCGCCGGTTGCGGAGCCGTTCGCAACGTGGCCTCGGTGATCAGTGCAAGCGTGCCCTCTGATCCGGCCATCAGCCGGCCGAGGTCGATCTGCTGGCCGTCCCATGTCTCGCGCAGGGCATAGCCGGATCGGTTAAGTCGTGCCCCCGAACGCTGCGCGTCAATCACCGCGGATTCGCGATCGAACAAATCGGCCAATTGCCGCTCCAACTGCCTGCGTCGGCCTTCGGCCGGCGCGCGACCCTCGGTTGTCTCCAATTGACGGCGGTCCACTTCGATGACGGAACCGTCGGCCAGCACCAATTGCAGTGACTCAATGGTGTCGCAAGCGGCTCCATAACCCATCCAGTGACTGCCGCTCCCATCGATGGCCAGGATGCCGCCCATCGTCGAGACATTTCGCATGGCCGGGTCCGGCCCGTATATTCGTCCTCGGTCCGCCAGAAACCTGCCCAGCTGAGCGCAAACGACGCCCGGCTGAAGACGAACCGTCTCGGCATCGCATGTCAGAATGCGTCGCATGGAATGCGAAAAGTCCAGAATGAGGCCCGAGCCGAGCGATTCGCCGGCCAGGCCGGTCCCTGCGCCGCGAGCGTGCAGGGGGATGTGATTTTCCGCAGCGTATTGCACGGTCGCGACAACGTCACTCAGCCCGCGCGGTCGCACCACTCCCACCGGCGGGATTTCATAAACGCTTGCGTCGGTCGCGTACATCTGCACAAAGACTTCGCCACATTGCACGTCGCCGTCCAATAACCCTCGCAAGTCGGCTTGTATCCGCTCTCGCTCTTGATCCATGGGCGATTATCACCGGCAACGATGTTACGAGTCATCGGTCAGAGAGGGGCGATCGGACCCTGGCTCCGCACCCGAACGCGGATCCGGTCCGTTACCTACCTGATCGGCGTGCGCGGCGCGACGAGCCGCCATCTGGCGATATTTTTCGTGCGTTTCCAAATTGAAAGGCTTGTGCTGATCGAGTCCCGCGACACCTCGATAGATGGCCTGACACCGATAACATTGCAGCGCGTTTCCAACGATCAGGTACAACACGAGATCGAGCAGAGCGGTGAACAGTAGAATCCCAAGCGTCGCGATGGGCCGGTACGCGGCCCAGGTCACACAACTGGCCAGGATCCCCACGACCACCACCGTAACGCCCACTCGCTGTGAAAAGTCCTTGCGCAGATATAACTCGCGACCCGCACAGACGGCACATTGTTCCATGTGCCCGTCCAACAGACGAGTCTCTGAGACATCACTCTCGGTCGTGGGTCCTGCCGCGTTCGCCTCATGTGCGTCCGGCACCGGGTCGACAAGATCGTGCTTCAGCGCGATCGTCGTCTGGCACGTCGGGCAATCGACCGACGTTGGACCGTCATCCAATGACTGGCGGACGGGCACGTGGCAGTTGGGACAGGAGAAAGTGACATTCATCTCTTCATCATACGTGGCTCACATCATACGGGATAGAGCAGGTCGACCGAGAGAAGTTGTGACACGAGTTCGCCGATGAAAGCCAGAATCACGCCCGTATACAGGATTCCCGTGGCACTCTGCGTATTGGGAACCTTTAGCGTGAGCCACGCCATCCAAGCCATGGCACCGGTCCCCAACAGGCCGGCAACCCACCGAAAAACAATGAACGTCCAGACCGTGCTCGACAGATCGAGCTGCCAGGCGAGTTGCAGGCCCAGTCCTGCCGCGCAAAGAAAAGATCTGGCCACGACCGAGACACCCATCCACAGAATCAGTCGGCGCAACGGAACAAGGTCCATCGTGGGAGTATTCAGGTACCAGTGTCCGAGAAACATGGCCGTCAAGGTACTTCCAAGCAACAGCCCGCCGCTGGTCAGGTCCATCAGCGCCATCGCGATGCCCCACCCAGTTGTCTGTCTTGACCAGGGCGTGGCCAGCGCCGCGCACAACAGCGTCAGTAACGCGGCCGTCCAGAGGAGATTCGTGCCCATCCGCTTCTTCTCGAACAACCACAATGCGGCTGCGACGTAGCATAGGACGGCCGTCCCGATAGCTCCGCTAAGAACCAGGCCGGTTGGAATCTGCGATTCGATCAGCGAGGAACTGGCCGAATAGATGAAGATCGCAGCCAACGTATTGAGCCCCATCACGACCCAGAGATGGATTCGATAGAAACCACTGGTCACGAGTCGAGACGGAGTGATCGCCATGGCCACGGAAATGCCAAAGCTAAGGCGAAAAATGAACTGAATGAGTACTTGGGTCAGTACGGCCACGGCAATTCACCGCCGATCTCCATAGATCAACTGCATGACTTCTTCACGCGTCGATAGATTTTTCCGAAAGATGCCCTTCATGGCGGATGTGACGCATAGGCTACCCGGTCGGCGAATTCCACGAATCGTCATGCAGGTGTGCGTCGCTTCCACCACCACGGCCACGCCGCGAGCGCCAAGCTCTTCGAGCAGCATATTGGCAAGCTGTTCCGTCATTCGTTCCTGGACTTGCGGGCGCCGAGCGACGGCGTCAACCACTCGAGCCAGCTTGCTGAGTCCGATCACTTTTCCGTCGGGCAGGTACCCGATATGGGCCTTACCGGTAAACGGCAACAAGTGGTGCTCGCACATACTTGCGAATCCGATGTCACGCACCAAGACCAATTCATCGTACTTCTCCGTGAAGAACTTCTTCAGGTGGACGCGAGCATCGAAATGAAGGCCCGAGAAGAGCTCGGCGTACATGCGCGCCACGCGCGCCGGCGTCTCGACCAGACCCTCGCGGTCGGGATCTTCCCCCACTGCAAGCAGAATCTCTCGAACTGCCCGGCAAATACGTTCGTGGTCAACTTCTGGGCCTTGCGAATCCTGGGATTCCTCGGCCGCTCCCTCACAATGCATCGACAATCGCCTGCTCCTTTATGCTCAATGCAATGGCCTTTCGACCCGCGAAGCACCATCGCTCCCGTCCGATTTGCGGTGATCACGCACCCGACTCGATCGACGGAGAAGCACGCCCGAACCGGCTGCACACGGAAAGCGTTTATCGTAAGAGTCGCTCTCGAAGTGGTCAAGGACGCCCGAACGGCGATCAGACAAGGCGGCGCACCGGCCCGTCAGGACGAACGTGCGTTCCGGACCGGGCGTCGGCCACGTCAATTCGAACTGAACGACGGCGGAAAGTCATTGCCGGTTGCCCAATCGACAGGCCGCCATTCTCTCAGAATGCGAATCAAGTCCATCGCTCGATGGTCAACATTGAGCTGTTCCAGCAGTTGCTGCTTCAAACGAAGGTCGAATTGCAGCGTGAAAGCGACAATGTCGGTCAGGACACCCAACGGGATCTGACTCGCCAGCAACTGCTGGAAGGGTTCTTGACCAACCGACGTTTTCGGCAGGCAGCGGCGAAACAGGTCGATCAATGTCCGGCTGAGGTTCTGTCGCTGGGCCGAATCAGCGTCGGCAGCGTCATCACCCAGGTAACGGACTTCCGCACACCGAAAGGGACGTTCGACAGGCAATTCATGCCGTATGCGCGCTCGACTCACCCCCATTAGCAACAGGTTGAAATGACCGTTTGCGTCACGGGAACACGATGCCACTCGTCCGACGCAGACCGTTGAGGCCACCGGTGGGCGACCTTCGTAATCGGATTCCCAACCCGGTTGAAGCAAGGCCATTGCGATGAGTGAATCATCGGCAAGTGCGTCCTCAACCAGCTCACAATAACGCCGCTCGTAAACGTGCAGCGGCTGCAGCACGTGCGGAAACAACACCAGGTTCGGGAGCGGAAAAAGGCGCACATCGGAAACGGTCCCGGCCGGCACGCCCTCAAGTTCCTCGTATCCCGACATCCGGTCCACCCATTCAACTTCATTCCAGATCGGCCGCTAATCACGTGTCAGCACAAGCTGCAAGATGTACCAGAATAACAGGGCGACGGCAGAGAACAGGGCGAGCGAAGCCGCCACATGCTGGTCGAGCCGATAATGGTGCAATACGTTTGACGTATAGTAGAC
>CAYNDU010000337.1:0-6744 GCA_964395615.1 uncultured Pirellulaceae bacterium
GTACATGCTGTCCCGTGCGGACGGCGTGGAGCGCATCGCCCGCGCTGGCCGCGCGTTTCGACCGATTGCCCGGATGATCGGCTGCCAACCGTCGCCACTTTGGCCAATGTCCTTCGGCCACGCCAAGACCGCCGGAAACCTGGTCTTGCCAGACGAGCATGCCGAGTCGATCACAGTGATAGTAATATCGACGCGGTTCGACCTTGATGTGTTTCCGGATCATGTTGAATCCGGCGCGCTTCAAGAACTGAATATCCGACGCCATACCAGCGTCGGAGGGTGGTGTCAGAAGGCCGTCGGGCCACCAACCCTGATCCAAAGTACCCCAGTGGAACAGTACGTTGCCGTTGAGCGTCAACCGCCAATTGCCCTGAGCGTCACGGATTCTGCCGATCTCGCGAAGGCCGACATACGACGTTACTTTGTCAACGATCGTTCCCGTCGCGCCAAGTAATTCAATGGTCAGCGGGTAGAGTGTTGGTGACGCTGGCGACCAGAGTTTGGGATGAGGTATCTCGACCTCCACCCCGGAGGCCGGACCGGTGTTCCGTGCCACGACCTTGCCGTCCAGTTGAACGAAGGCCCTTACGCTTACGCCGCGTGTCGTTTGCGCGGAATCGAAAACCGCGATCGATACTTTTACGTGGCCCTCGGCATCCGATTGAATCTTGAGACGCTTGATACCGTTGGTGGGAACGGGCTCGAGCCAGACGGTCTGCCAGATGCCGGAGACGGGCGTGTACCAGATCCCACCGTTCTCTGTCTTCTGTTTGCCGCGCAGCTGGTAAGTGTTGGGAGCATCCGTCTGGTCAATGACTCGCAAAACAACTTCGTTCGTACCGGCGCGGACGTGCTGCGCAATGTCGAATGCGAAGGGTAGATTTCCACCAACATGCTCACCAACGGATTGGCCGTTGACCCACACTTCGGTTCGGTAATCGACTGCCTCAAAATGTAGCAACAACCGCTCGGTCGGGCGCGCGTCAAGTTGGAACGAACGGTGATACCAGAGTGCCTGGTCGGGCGTCAGTCTCCGCCCGATGCCCGATAGAGGTGCCTCCAGAGCGAACGGTACCAGGATCTGGTCCTCCCAGTTTGTGGGTTGATCGGCCTGCCTGTCGGTTACTGCCACGTCCCAAAGACCGTTCAGGTTGGTCCACTTCGGTCGTACCATCTGCGGCCGTGGGTATTCCTGCCAGGCGGATTCCGCCTGCAAGTGCTCTCCCCACGTAGTCAGCATGGCTCCAGGAACGGGAGACCACTCCGGTTCAACGCCACGAAGACGGTCCGACGGCAGAACCAAGAAAGCCACACAACCGACTACGATCGACAGTGTCAGTAAACGGTAACCCATATTTGTGTTAGCCTCGTCGAGAATATCGTGTTGTCAAGAAACAGCCTCGCATCATTCCTGCCCGGCCGACTGCTGGAACAGACTGACGTTCCGGAACCCGATGTCTCGGCCCAGGGCCATCAGCGCCACAACCGTCTTGCTTTCCCGCAACGCGGGCTGGGACGTACGAACGACCGTGTCGCCTATCTGAACGGCCAGAGTGTCACCTCGAAACTGAACGTGAACGGTCACCCATTGACTCGGCGCCAGTCTCAGTCGCTCTTCGGCCAGAACCTCGACTCCCTTTTGATTGGGAGCCGTGCCTTGTTGGAGGATGGCTAATCGAGCGGAAGAGACACGGACCTGGAATACGTGTTCACGTTGTCGGCACTGAAGCCGCAACGTGTGGCTCGTGGCGAACGGCAAGGCGACGTCGTACTTGATGTCGCCGTCGCGGACGTTAAGCGGAGCACGTAGTGCAGCGCCGATGCGCTCGCCCCCCTTCTGACTTCCTCTCAACGCACCGTCTCTGACTGCCCAGTGGCCACGCACCTGTGTCCACGGTGATTCGGGCATTCGGTCCATCGGAGCATGTCGGATCATCTTCCCGGTGATCGGCTGCAGCGGAGTCGGTTTCTGTTTGGGAGGCGAAGGGGGTGGCAATCGTCGGCTGAATCCCCCGTCTCGGTAGCGAGCCAGCAACGACTGCAACTGTTCGGCGGTTTCTGGATTCTGCGTCACCCCGTTCCGCGTTTCCGCGCGGTCCGCGACCAGGTCATACAATTGCGGTTGAAATTGGTCCGCTCGCAGCCGGAGCGCACCGGGTCGAGTGTCGGCGTGATAATCGCCCTCGATCCACTTCCACCTGCCTTGGCGAAGAGCAAAATTGCCGTCGGCACTATGGACAATCAGGTCGGACCGTATCGGGCGATCGTAAGATTCTCCTAACCAGGCAGGCAACATATTGTAGCTGTCCTCGGCGGCTACTTGTTCGGCAGGCAGGGGCTGACCAACCACGGCGGCCACGGTTGCCAGCGTATCGACCAGGCTAAGCGTCTCGTCGCAGACGGTGCCGGCGGGCACTTTGCCAGGCCAGCGTACGATGTACGGAACGCGAAAGCCGCCTTCCCACACGTCGTGCTTGCCGCCACGGAACGGGCCACTGATCTTCAATCCGGCCTCGAGAGCGTCGGTCGCTTCACCTTTAAGGGTGGGCTTGTTGACGCCGCCATTATCGCTTGTAAATAGTACGAGCGTGTCGTCCGCAAATCCTTTTCGATCCAGCACATCCAGCACTCGTCCAACGGAAGCGTCCAGTTCATGAATCCAGTCGCCATAGGCGCCCGCTCGGCTGGTGCCCTTTGTCTGGTCCGAGGGCGTCACCGGATTGTGCACGGCCACGGGGGTGAAGTACAGGAAGAACGGACGGTCGGCCGTCTGCGACTCAAGCCACTTCACCGCCTTGGAGGTCAGCAACGGCATCACGTCTTCGTCAACACGCTGAGGCGCGTCGAGGCCAAGGTATGGTTTCCCGCGAAAGTTCTTGCCCGCCGATTGCGGATCGAGTCGATCGGACCGCAGTCCATAGACACCGTGATCTTCGACAAAGACACCAGAAAGATCTCCGTGATTCGATGGTACGCCAAAATGGTAATCGAAGCCGATTTCCAGTGGACCGGGCTTCAATGGCCGCGTGAAATCCACACGAGCCGCCGTGCCGTAACCGAGATGCCACTTCCCGATGGCTGCCGTTCGATATTCGTGATCCTTCAACAACGAGCCCAGATTCAATCGGCCCGGCTCGATGTGCAAGGGCGCGGTCGTACCGAGCACCTCATGTTTGAGCGAGGTACGCCAGCAATACCGTCCAGTCAGCACGGAATAACGGGTCGGAGAACAAACCGAGGAGGTCGTATTGGCGTCGGTAAAACGACGTCCTTCTCGGGCGAGTCTATCAATGTTCGGGGTCCGTATGAGGCTGGGGTCGGCGCCGTAACATCCGGCCGAGCCGTATCCGAAATCGTCGCTAAGAACGACCACGATATTCGGTGTACGCGGTTCGGCCTCGAGGTGACCCGAGCCAAGTCCATAGAGGGAAATCAGAAGCAGGCAGCCGGAACGCAGTCTCATGGGGAGTCTCTCGCACGTGCAATGGCAGTAGGATCGTCGCAACGCCGTTATAGCAAAAACAGCTTGCACCTTCGAGACGCCACGGCTTGCCCCCAATGGTCGCCTACGCAGATTCCGGACGGGGAATGCCTTCTATTCGAGGGTCGTCGAAGGGGGTGGGGTCTTGCGATATTGGCTGGTCTTTCACCGCGTGGGGCGCTCCTGCAACGTTGGTCGTCGAGGAGCCGCGTTGCAGAATCCTCCGGTTTCTTTCTTGCCTGCGTGTTTTCTGCGGCGAAAGTCGTAGAATAAACATCGACGGATTCCGAGTCTGCTCCGACAATCCGCACTCCTTGGTCCCACAAAAGTTATTGGAGACGCCATGCGACGCACTTTGGTTTTCATCGCAGCCGCGCTGCTTCCCGTTACGCTTCGAGCCGCAACGGCTCAGAATAAGGCCCCCGTGTTGCGGCCGACGCACGCCAACGTGTCCTACGCTAAGCACTCGGCGGACGTGCTCGATATTTGGATAGCTGACGGCGAAGGACCGCGACCACTGCTCGTCTACATCCATGGCGGCGGCTGGACAGGTGGGACAAAACGGAGAACTGCGGCCCAGGTCCAGCCGTTTCTCGATAAGGGTATTTCCTGCGCCGCGGTTGAGTATCGGCTGACGGGAGTCGCTCCGCTGCCTGCCCCTGTCCACGACGCGGCACGCGCCATTCAGTTTTTGCGTTGGAAGGCCAAAGAGTGGAATATTCGTACGGATCGAATCGCCCTGACCGGCGGCAGCGCAGGGGCATGTACTTCGATGTGGATTCTGTGCCATGATGACCTGGCGGACCCCAAATCAGATGATCCGGTCAAACGTCAGTCGACCCGTGTCGCTGCGGCAGCCGTGATGAGCGGGCAGACATCGATCGACCCGAAAGTCATCGAAGGTTGGCTCGGCCCCAATGTGCTCAAACACAGCATGATCAATCGGGCCGTCGGCGAGGCGACCATCGAGGGCGCTCTCAAAAACTACGATAAACACCACGACCTATACGTCGAATTCTCGCCGTACAACCACGTCTCAAAAGATGATCCACCTTTGATGATGACCTACGGAAATAACATGAAGCTTCCGTCCGAGAACGCCGGGCACGGCATTCACCATCCAGTGTACGGGATCAAGATGAAGGAAAAAGCAGACCAGGTCGGAATGGAATGCCACTTGTTGATCAAGGGCGTTTCGGAATCCAGGAAATACTCCAGCGTTGACCAGTTTCTTTCGGCCAAACTGCTGGCAAAATAGCCTTCCCGCGCGCTCCCGTGATGCGACGCGGAACATGTAATGACACGACCCCACGGCGCAGCATTCTTGGTTCAATGGATGCGGTCGTGGGGCCATCGAAGGGCGTCTGGGAAACCGTACGATCCACTAACGGCTGATTGGAGGGACCATGAACGGAAAAGAAGTCTCGGAAGATTCGGTCGTCCGAACGGGCTCCCGCGCGGGACAGGTCCTGGTGATTGCCGGGCTCGTCCTCGTGTACGGCGTGGGCGGCTATTGGTTCGTGACCGAGATCGTCACGGACCCGAAATCTCCCTGGTGGCTGAAGATCGGGGTCCCCTCGATCGTCGTGGGGATTACCGTGCTGTTCCTCACGGCGTTGTTTCAGCGACTGGCTGCTGCAAAGAACGATCGCTACACAGACGTGGAAGATTGAACGATGACCGAAAACAGAATTCTTGTGGTTACGAGTCCCCAAATACCCGGTAAACGCGTTGTCCGTACGCTTGGCCTGGTTGCAGGCAATACGATTCGGGCTCGACACGTGGGCAAGGACATCATGGCCGGCCTGCGGAACCTGGTGGGCGGTGAGGTGACCGAGTATGCCAAGCTCCTTTCGGAAAGCCGGGAGCAGGCCCTGGATCGCATGTGCGAAAAGGCAAGAAAGGCGGGCGCCAACGCCATTATCAGTACGCAATTCCAAACGTCAGTCATCATGGGCGGAGCAGCTGAAATGATGGCCTACGGAACGGCCGTTATTACGGAAGACGAATGACCCATGCATGCGTGCATGCGGCGTTCGAGACCCGCCCGTGAGAATCCCCTGTCGCGCGCCGTGTGAACCGGATGACGTCATGATGCACGAACCGGAGAGATCCCGATCGGAAGACTCTCCCGGAAACTACCGTCACGTGGATCGGCCTGATTCGGACGGCCATTCGTCGACCGGCCCCGGTTCGCGCGGCCCCGGTTCAAACGCGTCCGACTCGGGCGCATCCGATTCGGGTGGGCCCGATGGTGGCGACGCTGACGTGCGCGAGCCGGACTCCGCCGGCCGGCAACGGCGGTTTGCCTCGACGCAATGGAGTATGGTCCATGCGGCAGGCGACGAGGATCCTCGCATCGCTCGCGATGCGCTTCAGCGATTGTGCGAGATCTATTGGTATCCCTTATACGCTTATCTGCGACGGCAGGGGAAGTCGGCCGACGAGTCGGCTGACCTGACCCAGGGGTTCTTCGCCGACTTGCTGGCCAGAGGCGATATCAAGAGGGTCAAGAAAGAGCAGGGAAGGTTTCGTTCCTTTCTGCTCGCTTCGCTCAAGCACTTCGTCATCAACCAGTGGGATCGCCGTCAAGCAAAGAAACGAGGTGGCGACCAGCACTTCCTGTCTATCGATTATCGCGCCGCCGACAGTCGATATCAGTTGGAGCCTGCAGATGAACAGACGCCGGATCGCATGTACGAACGGCAGTGGGCGTTGACGTTGCTCGATCGGACACGATCGGCATTGCACGACGCGATGCACGGGCGAGGTCGCGGCGCCCAGTTCGATGCGCTTCACGTCTTCCTGGCCGGCAAGACCGACGAAGCCAGTTTCTCCGACGTTGCCAACCGGTTGCAGATGTCCGAGGTTGCCGCCAAGGTGGCGCTCCACCGTATGCGACAGCAGTTCGGGAAACTCCTCCGCGACGAAATTCGACAAACGGTGGAGGATCCGGCCGAGGTGGATGGCGAGGTCCGGGCTTTATTCGAAGCCCTGAAGGGCTGAAAGAGACTCTCCCTGCCCGGCGGGACGGATCACCAATCGCAAGCAGCCGTGCCGCACCAACCGACGAGAAGCGGGTACACGCCGTCCCGTACCTACGGGCAGCCTTGCCCGTAGGAGACGCGTGTACCCCCGCCGCTCGTGGGCGATTGCCCAGTGGTTCGTCGCTCGACGGCGCCCACCACGGGCAAAGCTGCCCGTGGCAACGAGAAGCGGGTACACGCCGTCCCGTACCTACGGGCAGCCTTGCCCGTAGGAGA
>CAYNDU010000338.1:0-6742 GCA_964395615.1 uncultured Pirellulaceae bacterium
TCGCATACTACACTCTACACTCCCCCCACACGACACACTCTCGCGCGCGTGCCGAGCCCCTCGGCGGCCGAGCGGCGGTCCCCCCCCGCCGATGCGGCCGGTTGCTTGCCGACAGCATTCGCGTTCTTGCTTATCGACACGGTTTCGTGCATCGAATCGGCTCGTGCTTCGGTCGCTTCGTCGCGGTCGTTCGGTTGTTGAACCATGTTGTCGTTTCGCGTTTTCGGAAGCGTTGATGCCTCGTCCCATCAGGCGGACATTGCAGGCATTGCGCCATTAGTGACGGATCGGTGTCAGTGGCCCGATGTATTTCTCGGCAACCACGAGGTGGTCCCACCAGACCTTGCTGACCCCTGTTTCTGGGCGGGACATGTACCGGTAGAGCCAGATGGCATTGATGTTCAGGTCAGGTCTGTCTCGCCATGCGAAGCCTGGGAACGGCCGGCCACCTGGAATGGGATTGCCCTTGCCTTGTCGATCGTTCCATGCAACACCTTGACCTGTCACATAGGGCTTGAATTTGTCATACGTCCACGTGCCTTGGGCCGGGAAGCCCTTGCCCAGGTAGCTGGTGACCTGGCCGTCAGCGTTCCGGCTGAGCCTTCCGTTGAGCCAGTACGCCTGCTCGCCATTCCTGTCGCCAACGTCGTTCATCTTTACCATCACTTCCAGGCAGATCCAACGCTCCTTGACGACCGTGCGAGCGGGAACGCCGATTTCAAACGTGTTCCCCCAAGTCTGCCCGCGAGGCGGACTGCCACCCATTTCATGCCAGTAGGTATAGAAATGCCACGAGCCGAAGTCGCTCGGTTCAACCTGTGTGGTCCATCTTGTATCGGCCGTCGGCCGAACTCCGGCCCCACCCTGAGGCCACGGCGTCGTCGGTCGGAATCCTACAAGTCCACTTCCATAATGGTGAATGGGTGCGTGACCCCGGTTGAATTTCATGTAGAAACGGAAGAAAAGTTGTTCAAAGCCAAAACTCCCTTTCTTATTCTTCAATCGCCGGTAAAGATTGCCGCCGTCCATGTAACCGCCGGTGCCTCCCGGGACGCGAGTCAGCAGCAGTGATTCTTCGCCACCGCTTCCCGGCGCCACTTCTTCGGACTTGGACATGATCGGCTTGCCTGTGACGGACTCCCAGCGTTTGCAAATGTTGTCGACGGGACCTTCAAACGACTCGACGAAGACCACGTTGGGGTCCTTCTCGATCCCCACATCGCCGGGATAGTGGGAGGCAATTCCCGACCGTCCCTCGGCAATTCGTGGCGTCGGCACCGGTCGAACGGCCGCGTTGGTCGCCCTCGCGGGTGTTTCAGGCGGGCCGGCCACCAACGTTGGCAGCCCGGTGACGGCAAACAGAATTATTTCAAGGGTGATGATCCGCGGCATAAGTATGAGGCCCTGTTCTTCGTGTTCTTGCGTGGCGAGGCGACCGTACCGTCAATTCAATGTCGGGCGAAGCAAATGACTCGGCCATCGGTCAACGAAACGTAAAGTCGGCCGTCTGCCGCAGCAAGGCCGTCGTAGACAGGTGGGGCCTTCAGCTCGCTGATATCGGCAAGCGTCTCGCCCGAATCGCGGGCGATGGCCCAGAGTGACGCGCCCAATCTTCCCTCCAATGCGGCGAGCGGATCATCTTTCGGTATTGCGTCGGGCGGCCCCGCAATGAAAAGTGCGTCGCGGGTCGCGACCATCGCCCGCACGCGCATTGGGATTCGTACGGACCACTTATCCTTGGACGCTCCGTGATGGCGGGAGTAGAGTCGGTATCCTTTGGTTGCTGGAAAGAAACCGCGTCGGACCCGCACGCTTTCGGTGAACACATGCACGCCGAACAGTTGGTCCTGATCGAACGACAAGATCTGACCGTAGGCCGGTACACCATTCATGTGCCGGTCCCAACCGGGCCACCGATCGCCGTACGTCCAATACGTTCCTTCATTGTACGAGTCGTCCAGAAATCCTCGTGTAGAGATAAGATGTTTTGCGCTGGAACCACGTTCCGGAGCGGAGGGAAAGACCCGAAATCCGCCCCGTTCTTTGGCCATGGCCTGCATTGGCGCGGGATGCCGAGTGAGGTTGCTGGAGAGCCGCTCCTGGAAAAGAAACAAATCGGCCCCGTCACTCGTCAGGATATCCGTCTTGCACCCGTCCATGTATCCGGCTCCGCCCGTGTCGGTCATGGGATCCGGTCGCGGTCCACTCAAGCGCGTGTGATAGACGACTTGGCCCGTGTCTGGCAGCAGGCCATAAATGTGAATGCCTCCGTCGAGGAAGGAGGAACGGCCGGCCGTGCAATAGACGACGGGCCGAGCTGGATTCGTCGTTTTGTCTTCTTGAATGAGGACGCTTCCATGCAGGGGCCAGGCCGACTCCACCTGCCCGTACCCGACAATGTCACGCTCGAATGGAGCGGCCTGGAAACGCCAGACCAACTTGCCATCCGCGGCGCGCAAACAATACAGCCAGCCGTCCGACGACCCAAACAATACGAGCGACTGGTGAAGAGTTGGTGGCGAGTCGATTCTGCCTCCGGCCGAGTAGCTCCACAAAGCGCGCCCCGTATCCGAATCCAAAGCGTAGACCGTGTGTGTTTCTTTATCCGCCAGCACGACTCGCCCATCAGCAATGACGGGCGGAGTGATCGTATCACCGACTTTAACTGCCCATCGACGCGTCACGTTGTCGGCAACGTTTGTCGCGACGCTGCCGCTTCGAAGAGAATTGCAGCGGTACATGGGCCAGTCCTCGGCAGAGAAGCCATCTCCTTGGTCCACCTCATCCCAGGCAGGACCGCGTCGTAACCGGTCTTTCGGTCGGGTCTCGTTGACCGGTTCTGCAGGTGTGGCCGAAACGGCATTGAAGTTGGAAAGCAAGACGCCCTGATAGCAGACACACTGATGAGGAGCCAGGTAGAGCATGCCGTTACTTGGGAGCACACCATAAATGCAAGGTGCGCGAAGCCAGTCATTGCGCATGTGATCGTCACCGATAAGGTCCAGGAACTCGACGCCCCGTTTTGGAAGGAGCAAAAAATGCTCGGTGGCCTTGCTGCGATAACAGCGATAATGGTGACCTGGGCTGGTCAGCTTCGGCACCGAGATCTGGCGTACCACTCGGCCGGTCAATGGATCATAGCCCTTTCGCAGAGCGTTCGTTTCCATCACGTTGACCGGCAGCCGAGTTTCACCCAGCCAGACCAGACCATCGGCAACGAAGAGATCGGGAGGATTGGTCACGCCGGGACCAGAGTATTTTGGGCCTGTCCAGAGTAGCTCGCCGGTTGCTGAAGCATATGCACGAACTTGCCCAAGGTTGTTCCCGCGACCCTCCGGTACGCCGGCGTAAAGCACGACATCGTCCTGAGCGATCAACGTGCCCGCCGTTCCTCGATGGCCCTGAGCACCCTCGACCGAGTCGGTACGCCAGAGTTCCCGACCATCAGATCGATCCAGGCACACAACCTGTCTATAATTCGAGTAATAAACGTGAGTGCCGCGTGTCGCCAGAGTCAGCGGCGCCATTTCTTCCGGCGGACTCGTCCAAAGTTCCATTCCGCTTTCCGCGTCCACGGCCATTACGTGCCCGCTCTGCCGTTTCGGCATTCGGTCCCAGACGTCCTTGTCGGGCCGATCGTCGGCTTGTCGCACACGGAGTATGAGTAGACCATCGGTGAATAAGATTTCGTCGGTCAACGTTGTACCGGCTATCTCCGTCAGAATCTTACCCGAGGTCGTGTCGAGTACACTCACGGGGGCTTCGTATCCGAGCGTCACGAAAAGGCGATCGGGCGTGGCTACCAGACGCCGAGGTGTCGTGGCGGGGAGGTGCCGCAGCATCTTTGCACGATCTCGCTTGTCGTCCCATCGCGAAGGGTCGTGCCACTGTCTCCATCCCCAGTCGGGCATTGGGCGTTTCCAGAGTAAGACTCCATTGAATCCATCGCGGGCGACCAGCGCCCATTTCGATGGAAATCTTGGATCGGCAACGCCCAGAACGCCTTCGTCCCAGATGTAGAATAATCGCCCACCTGCCGAAACCATGCCTGCCATGCTCGAGTTAATCTCGTGGCTACGCGCGTATTTCGGCCCACATACCCATTGCATGTGTTGAGGCGGTCCGACAGTCACGTCGTGTGAAACGGCGTTATTATCCGGGCCATATAGATAGTGGGGCCACTGATCGATTGTCTTCGGCCACGGCTTGATGTGGCGTACCCAGGTGCCATTTTGCTTGATAAGGGCAACACCGAGCGGGGCCAGGGCACGCATCATCTCTTCGGTCGCGACATCGCCCGGTTGTTCAGCCAGAATCAAATTCACAAGGTTGTCGGCGAACGGCAGTCGTAGGCCTGACCAGTGCGCAATCGAGACACGTCCGTACTGTCCCGACGATCGAACATTCCGTCGAGCTTGATCGATTAGACTCGGATCGGCTTCGAGGCCGCGCACAGTGCATCGACTCTTGGCACCCAGGGCGGTTGTCAATTCGGCCGTTCCGCAGTTCACGTGTACGATGAGTCCGCCTTTGACGTTACTCAGCCGCAGAATCTGTTCGGCCTCTTCTTGAGTGTCCCGCGACAGATCCCCCGGCGTGGCAAGGAGAAGGGTCATCGCAAAAAGGTGAGCGTGCATCTGTTAACCTCCAAGAGTGGTAACCGGTCTGCCTGGATGGCGCCGTCGACAGCCGCTTGTATCACAGGCCGTTCGCCGGAAAAAGGTTGCGGCGGGGCTACCGCAACGAATCGGACTCGCTCCTGTCGGTCGCTCCCAGCAGGTGCTTTTCGAAAAAGGACGATACGCGAGCAGACGTATCCACTCCGCGCAAGCCGTGCCCGGCACGTGGAACAGGAACAAGCGTGACGTCTACGTGGGCAGCACTCAACGCCCGTTCGAGAATTTGTGACTGGTGAAGAGGAACCAGGGAATCCGCCACGCCGTGCATGATCAAGAACGGCGGGTCGTCACCCGTAACATAGGTAATTGGATTGGCCGTGGCCACGCGGTCTGCGTGCTCTTGAATGGAACCGCCGACCAGCAACGATTCGGGTGAGTCGTTTCGATTATGTGTAAACGTTGTGCCGGCGATACGGTGAGCGTCCATCTGCAGGAAATCGGTCGGTCCAAAAAAATCGACAACGCAGGAAACTCGGGTCGAGAACTCTCCTTTCGGGCCGAGTTGCCCGTCCATCGATGGAACACCGGCACTGGTTCCGAGCATGGCCACCAGATGGCCCCCGGCCGACATACCCCAAACGCCGACGCGCTCGCCGTTCAGCGAATAACGCGCCGCATGCGCACGGATCCAGCGGATGGCAGCTTTGCAGTCATGGATTTGAGCCGGCCACTGAGCTTCGTCGCTCAAACGATACCCTACGGATACTCCCGCGTATCGCCCCGATTGGACGAAGGGCAGCACGCGCGATCGGCCCGACCGACGGTCACCCTTTCGCCAGCCGCCGCCGTGAATGAAAACGATCACGGGCATCGGTTTCTTGGACGAGCGCACTAGCGGTAAGTACAAATCCAATCGCTGTCGAGGATTGTCACTTCCGGCATACGGGATATCCAGGACGGTGCGCGCACCCTCCGTATCGGGGCGAGTGACCGATGGTTTGCCTGTCGTTAATTTGGCGCGGAACCGGGCATCTTCATCGCGTGATATGAACCCGTCCCCGTCGGCGTCGGCTCGATCAAAGTTCCCCCGAAGGCGGCTCGGTAACTCGTCACGCGCGAGTTTGCCATCGCCATCGCGATCCCACTGATCGAAGACGCTCGACTGGCCAGCAGCAGGATCAACGACCACCATCCCGAACACGAGCACGACGCACGTACTGAGAAAACCGGTGCGGAATCCACGTGGCAACGGCAAGAACGGCATGCTCATTCCTTAGAAGAAGGCACGGGTGATCGCCCGGCGTGTGCCTGGCCGTAAGCTCTGCAATGCTCGACTTGTTCGATTCTATCAATCCGATCGGCCGGTCGCAACGCGGTCGAGCTTCGAGACGGGGACGCGACGTGCCGTTCCGAAAAATGCGCGTGCCAGGGAATCCGGGGCAAAGGAAGACGAGATTGCGAGTGAGATAATGAGTAAAATGAATTCCGACCGCCGCAGCCTTTGGAGGTGAACCGACCCCCCTGCTTCCGTCGCATTTAACAAAAGGAAACTCGACTCATGGCCATCACCCGCAGATGTTTCGTCCGGCAATCGGCCGTTTCTTTGGCGGTTTGCGGCTCACCCCTATTGATGTCAACGCGCGCACTGGGAGCGAACGACGAGATTCGGGTTGGCGTCGTGGGGCTCGGCGGTCGCGGAAGATCGGCTCACATACCAGGCTTTCAGAATCAAGAAGGCGTGCGGGTCGTGGCCGTAGCGGATGCCGATCGAGAAAGGACGGGCATCGCCGCCGACATGATCCGATCAAAATACGGGCACGACGTCGAACAATTCAAGGACATGCGCGCCATGTTCGATCGGAAAGAAATCGACGTCATCGCCAATGCGACGCAGAATTACTGGCACGGGTTAAGTACGATCTGGGCCTGCCAGGCCGGCAAGCACGTATATGTTGAAAAGCCTCTGTCGCATTTCATCTGGGAAGGGCGGCAGATGGTCAATGCGGCGCGCAAGTACGACCGAATCATTCAGTGCGGGACGCAACACCGATCGGAGGAGAAAATCGCCAAGGCGATCCGGTGGATTCGCAGCCGGCACTTGGGAAAAATCCAACACAGCGGCG
>CAYNDU010000339.1:0-6733 GCA_964395615.1 uncultured Pirellulaceae bacterium
GGCAGTGCGCTCTAGCGCGTGTGAGATATCCCGACCTACAGGTATCGTGAAGAGAGTTAACTTGACAGCGTCGGGACGGCAATCTCCGCCACGACGTCGTCAATCACCTGTTCGGCGGTCACGCGCCGCAGGCGGCTCTCGGGTTTCAAAATAACACGGTGGGTCATGACCGGGCCCGCCACACGTTTTACATCGTCGGGCAACACGAACGAGCGGCCGCGCAGCGCGGCGAGCGCCTGCGACGTGCGAAACAGGGCAATGCTGGCTCGCGGGCTGCCTCCCAGGGCCAGGTCCTCGTGTTCCCGAGTGTCGTGGACGATCTGCATCAAGTATTGGCGGACCTTGTCATCCACTCGAATCTCTCGGACCGCCTGCTGGCACTCGATCAGGTGTTCGGCCGTCACGACCGGCTTGAGCTGTGTGAGCGGGTGTTCACGTTCCAATAGACTGAGCATCTGCAGCTCTTCGTCCATCGTCGGATAACCCAGGCTGAACCGCATCAGGAATCGGTCGAGTTGCGCCTCGGGTAGGGGAAACGTCCCTTCATGGTCGACCGGATTCTGTGTGGCGATGACCAGAAACGGTGGCTGCAGGGAATGTGTCACGCCATCGACCGTGACCCGCGCTTCACCCATGGCTTCGAGTAACGCGGCCTGAGTTCGCGGAGTCGTCCGATTGACTTCGTCGGCCAACAGTAGCTGCGAAAAGACCGGACCCGGTCGAAACTCAAACTCGGCTGACTTTTGGTTAAAAATTGATGCGCCGGTCACATCCGTCGGCAGCAGGTCGGGCGTGCATTGGATTCGTTTGAAATCGCAACCCACGCTACGAGCCAAGGCTCGGGCCAGCATCGTCTTGGCGACCCCCGGCACATCCTCCAGCAAGATATGGCCGTCGGAAAACCAGGCGACGAGCGACAAAATGACCTGTTGCCGTTTGCCGACGATCACCCGCTCGACGTTCGAGATGATCTTCTTTGCCGTCTTGTTTACATCGATCACTGGCCGCGCCCTATGCGAATAGAAAACCGTACGTTGCCCACCACAGCGTTGCACCGCGACCCCGGCGAATGCCGGGGGGAAAGTGTGCTCGGTCACCTCGGACCGACTTCGTCCATTGCGCGAGACGAGCATCTACCATAGTAACATGGCGACTATTGCAAGCGAAATGTCGCGGCGGTCCTTGTTTCGGATCTGCCCGGAAGGCTCGTCACCGCCGGCAGCGGCAGACGTTGGCCGTCACCGACGGTTACTGAGTGGACCGGCCATTCAAACTGTTCGCTGTGCACCACGATCTTCTTCGGTCGGCGCGCACCGGAAAAGTGGAGTCGTAAGATGGCCGACCGGCCGGCATCGTCCACAGCCAACTGGAGCGAAACCGTTCCGAGCGACGTTGGGATCTCAGTGAGTCGGGTCTCGGCGCCTCGGCGGGTCCAGGAGCGCGGAATCCCCTCGAACAAATGTAATTCGTCACCCCGCTCGAGCACCAGAAGATGACGAACCAAACGGATAAACTCGGCACTCGCCCAATTGTGCGGCATATCCCCCACGAACCGAGGCGGGGCGCCCTGCGGCCGCTGTTCTTCTCGCCAACAGAGCATCGGAGACGCGTGATTCCCGAACGCGTACATCGTTGCCGCCGCCTTTCGACCGTGTCCTAACCACAGATGGGCATGTGCGTAAAATGAGGCCGCGTAGTTCCAGATTCCATCCTCAATCCAACCCGTACCAAAAATCAACCCTTCTCTCTGGTTCGCGTCAAGCATGCCCAACGTGCCGAGCATCAACGGATCGGCCGGCTCGAAGATCCGCCCCGGATAGACACTCTGCATGAATGCCCATGCGCCGCGCTGAGGCAATTGCTGCGCTTCTCCCTTCATCGTGACCGGAACAAAACGGTTGCCATGCTCGTCAATCAATTGGTCCCGTTGCCGAGCGTGATCAAAGGCCGACCAATAATCGGCATACTCATCTTCCCATGCCGATTCGACCGTCGATTTTCCCAACATTCGGGCCGCCGTGATGGCCGACTTCAATCCAGCCAACGTCCAATAGACGTTCGTATACTCTCGATGTCGGCCGCCCAATCCACCATCGCCAAAACCGATCGGCATGAGCCCGTAATTCGCCTGTTCGGGATCATCCATGGTCATGCGCCGGTAAGCCTGGATCTGCTGCACTTCTCGTTCGACTCGCGGCCACATCTTCTCGAGCCATTTCCGGTCGCCCGTCAGCTCCGCGTGGCGGAGGATCATCCAGAGCCTCAACCCACTCTTCTTTGAGAATCCGGTTCCACCCGGCCCGGTGTCTCCATCTACTTGCGATACCAGGCCGGCACGTGCTTCCGCAGTTCGTCCCAGATACGTTACGGCTTCTAGAATAAACGGTCCGTCAGCCGCCCAAGTGCCCCGATAACAAGTCGGGCCGACCTGGAACTTCGGCCGATCACCATCCAACTCCCGTGCCTGGTAGATGTTGCGAATAGAGGAATCGAGGAGCCCCTGAACCGAAGGATCGGGTACACCAATACGGTCGTAGGGAAGGGCCGCCGCTCGCCAGTAGGCGATCGACTTCTCGAGGGCATCCTGCGGCTTCGGCAAGGGGACGGTCTCTTTCCGGGGTCCAGACTGTGGCAAGGCGATCAGCAATTCCCAGTTGCGGCCCGGCTGCAGACTGTCCACCTTCCACGTCAGGCGACGGGGGCGGGGCATCTCGGGCATCGCGTCGGCGTGAACCTCGGCAATCGGCGAAGCGGCCGTCGGAGTCCCTTGAACCAGCTCGTCCGCGGTCGGCGCGTCACTGCGCCGAAAGACCCATAAACCGCTCAGAATGGTGTTTCGGTCTTCGGATCCGGCAACGGGCCAAACATCGATGGACAGTGCGCCGTCTCCATCGACATCATCCGCGTCGAACGGCAGAACGACTGGCACGTTGCGACCAAATTCAGTGATCAGATCGAGGCGCCTGGGTGACTCCCCCTCGACACGAATTTCCACGGGCCGCTTTCCCGGATCAGCATGCCATCCTTCGATGAAGCCCAGCATCACGCGGACCGGTTCGTCATCCTTCACTCGATACTCAAACCGCAAGGGTTGCGCCCATCCGACCAGAACGTGGCGGAACACGCCCGAGCACTGCGATTGAGGGTGCGCCCAGTTACGTTCCACCGTGATCGGTCGAGTTGCGATCAGACGACGGTCGTCCGGGCCGTCGGATGCGTTCGCCGTGTGATCCGCCGGTTCTTCGATCGGCGGTCTAGAAAAACGACACAGGGTCTTCGGGTCGGGCCCAGCCGCTACGAGCGCGTCGCGCGCTTCATTGAGATAAAGTCTCCGACCGCACCCGACATCGAGCTCAATCTCCGGATCGGGCGTTGCCCCGTCTGTTGCCGTAGCCGTCAGCCAAAGATAGTCCACTCGCCGTGACCCGGCACCGACATTCTCGAGCCCGGCCCACGCTCGTTGCCGCAGTAGAACGCCTCCCTGTCGCGATTCAGTGATTACAATCGGTGTTTTCGCATCCAGAAGATGCTGCGTCTTCGTCCCGGGTCCTTCGCTTCCCGCAACCAGACCAGCAAGCACGCGAGTCCCGAAGACGCCCATACCGTTACTGTACGGCTCGGGGCCCCGCTGACCGTAGTCGTAATAGAGCCCGCCGTCGCTGCCAACCACGGTCTTGAACGGATCGTCTACCAGGCCGATGCAACACTGGCCCTGCGACGGGCCGTAACGAAAATCCAGTCTTTCCGGCTCGAGACCATCGAGCGGCCCGTCCGGACGAAACGACTGAAAGGCGATCTGCACACCCTGTTCCGGCTCTCGGTTTTCAGCTTCAGACGCCGACCCCAACGGAAGATACAGAATCCATGCAAGGACTGCCAGCAGCAAAAGTCGTGATCGGCAGCCCACCGGTCGCCAGACAGGTGCCGAGGAGGCCGCGAGCGCCACTCTTCCACCCAATTCCTTCCGATGAGATTTTCGCATGTTTCGTCCCTATCATGTTATGGAAAAGCGGCGGTGGACGGATTAGAAACCAACCGGATCAGCCCGTTTCCACATCCTCATCTCGATCGCTAAGCATCCGAGCGCCGCCTCCAGGCGGGAACGTGCGGACCAATCCTCAACGATCGACATTCGAAATCCAGCGCCCCCCCACTTGAGCATTCCGCCACGTCCGTGAGACAATTCGACGATAAGAGTGTCTTCGTATCGTGGCCGCCGGCCCTCGGCATCGGTTGTCGATCGACCCCGAGGTTGTAGGAATCGACTCGTTCACACGTCAAGGTCGAGTCCTCACCGGGGTGACTCCAGTCTCGGCGTCGTTCAGAGGGCTGCTGAGTGGATGCGTCAACCATTCGATACCGATCGGATGCTATCAAACGTTCCTCGAAAACAACATGGTCTTGCGCATGAAATTGTATCACGTTTGGCAATGGTGGGGACGTTGTGGTCTGGGCATCCTGCTGTCCGGCATTGCCATCTGGGGCCAAATCACCTTGTGTTGTGGGCAGGATCTCCACGATGTATTTCCACCGGAACTGGTGAACTTTCGAATGGACGCGAGGAGCCCGATCTTCGCCGGAACAGGAAGCGACACGTGGGACCGGAAGATCCGAGAGCGGGGATATATCCTGAACACGGATGCGTGCTACCACTTGTGGTACACCGGTTATAACGAAGAGCGGACCTCCATGAGATACCTGGGACATGCGACGTCCGAGGACGGTATCCAGTGGAACAGGGATCCTGCGAATCCACTTCTCAACAACGCTTGGGTCGAGGACATGTGCGTCGTCGAGCGGGATGGAATCTACTATATGTTTGCCGAAGGGGAGAGAGATATTGCCCACCAGCTGACATCCCGCGATGGCGTGCATTGGCACGACGAGGGGCCGCTGGTTATACGACAAAAGAACGGTGAGCCGTTAAGCCCGGGCCCCTACGGCACGCCGACTGTCTGGGTCGAGGGTAACACCTGGTATCTGTTCTATGAACGTCGGGACCAGGGAGTTTGGCTGGCCACTTCCAGGGACCGAAACGTATGGACCAACGTTCAGTCCGACCCGGTTATCGCCATGGGCCCTGAGCCATACGATTCCCATGCCGTTGCCCTGAACCAGATCATCAAATACCGCGGCCGATATTACGGCTATTACCACGCGAACGCCCACAAACCTTGGCGCGACTGGTCGACCAACGTAGCCGTATCGGCCGATCTGGTCCACTGGACGAAATACGCGGGGAACCCGATCGTCGAGAACAATCAGAGCAGCGGGATCCTGGTTCATGATGGGAACGGATTTCGACTGTATACGATGCACCCCGACGTTCGACTACTGTGGCCGGCCGTCGAGAATCCGGCTGGACGCAACCGAACGGACAGAGAATAGCGATCAATCGATGCAATTAACCGAGCCGGTGTTGTTACAAGCTGAGGGATTGGAACGCCGAGTTGCCAGTCAGGCAGTGCCCTTGTTGCAGGATCTGTCCTTCAGTGTTCGCGCCGGCCAGCGTTGGGCGGTAACGGGTCCATCGGGAAGCGGTAAGACCATTCTCCTCAGAGCCCTCGCCTTGCTCGACCCACTTTCTGCGGGCCAGATTCGCTGGCGTGGTCAAACGATTACGAGGGAGCAGGTTCCCGGCTATCGCAGTCAGGTCATTTTTCAGCACCAGCGGCCGGCGATGATTGGAGTGACCGTGGAAGAGGAGCTGAAGTTCCCTTTCACCCTTGGCGTACACGAGGAGCGATCTTACGATCCGAAAGTTGTTGAGCGATGGTTAGATTGCGTGGGCAGGTCGGTCGAGTTCTTGCGGAAACGCGTGCAGGGCCTGTCCGGCGGCGAGCAACAAATCGCCGCCTTGTTGCGTTCCATGCAACTTGAACCTCAGATGCTGCTGCTCGACGAGCCGACGGCCGCACTCGATGCGGCGACGAGTCGAGCGGTCGAACGATTGATCCTCGACTGGCAATCGCAGCAACCGTCATTGCGATCATATATTCTCGTAAGTCACGATATGGAACAGACTAGACGAATGGCCGATCATTCGATCATGATCGAAGGCGGGCGCATGCTGGGAGTCGAATGAGTGCACGATTATATTGAACTGTCCTTGACGCAGGTAGGATTCGCGGCGACGTTGATCGTGATCAACGGCTTGATCTCATACGTGTTGCAGCTACGCCTGGAGCGTGTGCTCCTATTGGCAAGCATTCGGACGGTCCTTCAGCTTCTACTGATCGGTGCCGTACTCGACTGGGTCTTTCGAGTCGATCGATGGTACCTGGTTCTGGCGATGGTGACGGCGATGACCCTGGTCGCCGGCTGGACCGCAGTAGGAAGAAACCGGCGCAGATTCCCCGGAATCTGGTTTAACAGCGTTGTCTCAGTCTGGGCCGCATCATGGTTGATCACGGCTATCGGACTGCTCATCGTGGTACGGGGACAGACGCCCTGGTATTCACCGCAGTACGCGATTCCGCTGATCGGCATGGTACTTGGAAACACGCTCAACGGAGTCACGCTCGGACTGAACTGTTTGACCGATTCGCTGGTCGTCGATCGGGATCGCGTAGAGATGGTGCTTGCGTTGGGAGGGACTCGCTGGGAAGCCACTCGAGGCCCCGTTCGCCAGGCGATTCGAACCGGCATGACTCCGATAATCAACGCGATGAGCATTGTTGGAATCGTCAGCCTGCCGGGCATGATGACCGGTCAGCTGCTGGCCGGTGCAGAC
>CAYNDU010000340.1:0-6715 GCA_964395615.1 uncultured Pirellulaceae bacterium
GAAACACGCGGATGCCTGCGGCCAGGCACCCGGCCGCATGGGCGGGCGCCGCCCGCCTATTGAGCCTCGATGCGCTGCGCGGTTTCGACATGTTCTGGATCATGGGGGGCGAGTCAATCGTCGCGGCTGCCGCTGCGCTGACTTCCTGGACCTGGCTGGCATGGCTGTCGGAACGTTTCTCGCATACACCCTGGAATGGGTTCGAACCGTACGACCTGATTTTTCCCCTCTTTCTCTTTATCGCCGGTGTTTCGACCCCCTTTTCCATCGATCATCGGCGCGCGCGAGGAGACTCGAACGCTCGACTCTACCGCCATATCATTCAGCGTGGACTGTCGCTCGTCGTTCTTGGGGTCATTTACAACGGGCTGTTACAGAAGGACTGGACGGTCGCCGAGACCTGGTCGACGGCGCGCTATCCGTCCGTATTAGGCCGCATCGGACTCGCCTACATGTTCGCCGCGCTGATTGCAATGCATACTCGGATGGGCGGTCGATTGCTCTGGATCGGCGGGCTGCTGGTCGGTTATTGGGCAGCGTTGAGATTCATTCCGGTGCCCGGGTTCGGAGCCGGGGACCTGAGCCCGGGTCACACACTCACCGACTACGTGGACCGGCTTCTGGTACCGGGGAGGCTATACCGGGGCGATCGCGATCCCGAGGGGCTTCTGGGCACGATCCCGGCCATTGCCACCGCGTTGATTGGTGTGGTCGCCGGCCAGTTGCTGAAACGCCGCGATTGGGGTGGTTATGTCAAGACGGCACTGATGGTAGCCGGCGGCATCGTCTGTCTGGCTCTATCGCTGCTCTGGAACATCGACTTCCCGATCAACAAGAATCTGTGGTCGAGCTCATTTGTCTTACACTGTGCCGGTTGGAGTTTGCTATTGTTGAGCGTCTTCTACCTGGTCATCGACGTTTGGAAAATCCGTTGGGGCGTCATGTTCTTTACGGTGATCGGCATGAACTCGATCTTGATCTACATGGCGCCCGAGTTCATAAGCTTTGGAACGGTCGTCGATAGCACGCTCGGTGGTCCGTTGTCGCTCACCGGCCATTGCCGCCCCTTACTGTTCGCAACGGCGGTGGTCATGGTCAAGTGGCTATTCCTCCTTGTATGCTATCGAAAGTCGATCTTCTTGAAAGTGTAACGGCGTTCCCTCTAGAGGCTCGGCAATGACGAATCCGGTGATAGCGGCGACGCGCGCAGCAACCTTGTTTCTCACGGTTCTGACAGTTTGCCCGGGCGCGTTTGCCACGGATATCCTGGTGGAAGCTGAGGCCTTCACGAACTACGGCGGCTGGCTGCTTGACGCTCAGTTCGTGGACCAGATGGGTTCGCCCTACCTCTTGTCGCATGGACTTGGAAGGCCCGTCGACAACGCGTCCACCACGTTCGCGGTGCCGGTCGCCGGAGACTACCGAGTTTGGGTGCGAGTAAAAGACTGGGTACCATCGCATCACCCGGGACGTTTTCAAATCGAGATCAATGGCACGAGAGTGAAAACCGTCTTCGGTACTAGTGGCAACGACTGGCACTGGCAGGATGCAGGACGCGTGCGCCTTGAGTCGGGCTTAGCTGATATGGAACTTTGCGATCTCACGGGTTTCGACGGACGTTGCGATGCCATTTTCCTGTCAACTCAGGACGTCCCACCGCCCGACACCGTAAGTGCATCGTCCCGGAACTGGCGAAAACGGCTCTTGGGTATCCCACGTGAGCCCCAAGTCGTCGGCGATTTCGATGTGATTGTCGTTGGGGGCGGCGTGGCAGGATGCGCCAGCGCTCTTTCCGCGGCCCGGCTTGGTTGTCACGTTGCTTTGATTCAGAATCGACCGGTGCTGGGCGGTAACGGGAGCAGAGAGGTTGGGATTCGACCCAGGGGTGAACTCGGAGACAACGCAGGGATCGTTCGAGAACTGGTGCGGCGCGAACCGAACGGGGACCTTGCCGCAGATGCGATCCTCAAGGCGGAGCCCAACGTTTCGCTATTCCTGGAACACCACGCCGATGGTGTCGTGATGAAAGGGCGCACGATCGTAGCCGTCGATGCGCGACACACGCCAACCGGCCGCGAACGACGATTCCGGTCACAAATCGTCATCGACTGTACCGGGCGAGCGGCTATCGGCATGTTGGCCGGCGCCGAGACTCGGTTCGGCCGGGAAGCACGAGGTGAATTTCGGGAGTTTCTTGCGCCCGAAAGTGCAGACGATATGCACCATGGGAATACGGTGACATTCCGTACGGCCATGCGCGACGGCCCGGTGTCGTTTCCTGCCGTGCCGTGGGCTACCGCCGTAGCCAAGGACTATGCCGACTTGGGGGGGCAGGTCAAGACGCCGGGAGTTGAAAACTGGAAGGGGCCCATGGCCGGGAGTGGCAAGAGCATCTCGTGGACCCATTTCTGGGAGTACGGACAGTGGCTCGATCCTTACCTGGACGCAGAGAAAATCCGTGACCACTTGCTCTGCGCAATTTACGGAACGTTCGCCAACGTAAAACAGATGGAACCCGATCGGTATGCGAACCTCGCGCTCGATTGGGTCGGTTATGTCCCGGCGACCGGCGAGTTTCGTCGTCTATTGGGCGACTACACGCTCACCGAGCGTGATATTCTGACGGCACGCGAGTTTCCCGATTCCGTGGCGATCAACCGATGCCCGTTTTGCCTTCATTATCCCGGGACCGGAGACGCCTATGATTTTCGGTTGAGTGATTGGAAGTACATTCAAACGCCCCCTTACCACGTCCCTTTCCGGTGCCTCTATTCACGTAATGTCGACAATCTGATGATGGCCGGCAAGCACATCAGCGTGTCTCACGTGGCAGGGTCCAGCACGAAGGTGATGCTCAATGGAGGGCAACACGGTGTCGCCGTTGGGAGCGCCGCGTACCTGTGCCGCAAATACGGCGCCTCACCTCGCCAGATTCGTGAGTTGCATATTGCCGAACTGCAGGACATTGTGAATCGGCGTGGACAGTACGCCAACTTGGACAAGCAGTCGAAAAGCACGATCGCACCGGCGCGGACCGATCCCACGTTTCAGTCCGTGGATCGAACCCAACTGATCGTCGCTTTGATGGCCGACCCACAACTCCACATGAATCCACGCAGCTTGGATTTCGCGCAGTCAGCCATGAATGACTGGGCGACCGTCCCTCACGATTTCCTGGTCGTTCTGGGCGACCTGGTTCAAAACAAGCCCGAGTACTTCGCCGACTATACCCGTCTCATCCTCAAACCATCGACCACCCCCGTGTACAGTATTGCCGGCAACGCAGAACTCGCGGCCGGTTTGGACGCCTATCAAGAGTGCACACAATTGCCACTGTACTTCACGATCTGGACCATGGTGTCCTGCACATCAGCGTCGGTGCGACCGCCAATAATCGGGGCAGCAGCGTCCTCTTCATCCGCAAGAACAGCATTGTTGCCAAGGTGCGTGACCATGCAAACGGCCGCTGGCTCGACAAGTACGAATACACACTGCCCGTCGACACGACATTGAAGGTCGTTCCCAAGTGAATTCGGCCGGGGAACACGTCGAGTCGGAACCGTCTGCAGCCGCACACATTCGTACGGTCTGTTCCCATTGAGCAATTGCGTCCGGGCCGTCCGCTTGTCAGTTCTCCAACTCCATCGACTGCATGACCCACGCCATCTGAGGATCGAGGGCCTGCAGTGTACCGGTGCCGGTGTCATTCTCGAACGCGAAAGCGAGGATTTCTTGAGGGTAGCGCTGCGCCAACATTGCCGAGCCAGTCCTGAAGGAGCCTGCGAAGTTGCGCAGCTTTTTCTGGATTCCGCTTCGCCAGATCGGTGGACTCGCCCAGATCCTCCTTCAGGTTGTAGAGTTCCACGTGATCGTCTTCATAGTACTCCAGCAACTTCCAGTCCCCGGATCTGACGGCGCTAACTGGTGTGGTCGTCGAGTAATAGTGCGGGTAGTGGAAGAACAACGCGTCGCGCCCGAGTCGCGAGTTTGGGTCTTCCAGCAACGACCGCAGATCAACGCCGTCCAACGTCTTTGATGGAAGAGCGACGCCGGCAGCGCCGAGTATCGTGGGAAACAGATCCATGATCACTACCGGCTCGTGACACATTGTGCCCGGCCTCGACACGCCCGGCCATCGTATCATCATGGGCACCCGAACACCCCCTTCGTAACACGAACCCTTTCCGCTGCGCAACGGCGCGTTATTCGTGACCGGCACGGTTTGTCCGGATCGTCGATCCACACCAATGAACCCGCCGTTATCGCTGGCAAAAACGACGACCGTGTTCTGGTCCAGACCACGTTCCTCCAGTCGTTTGAGAACACGGCCGACGCTTTCGTCCACGCTCTTGATCATGGCAGCATAAACGGCGTTTTGATGCGACATGCCCGGTAATCGCTTCGTCTCGAAATACCGCACATCCGTCTCCTTAGCTTCGATCGGTGTGTGCGGTGCGTGGTGTGCGAGGTAAAGGAAGAAAGGGCGCGTGCCGACATGGTCCAGGACCCTGAGCGCCTCGTCCGTCAATCGGTCGGTCAGGTATTCGCCCTTATGTCCAAATTCCAAGTGCGGCACGTACCGGAACTCCGGCCCGAACCGCCCCGTGCCTCGGTAGGGCCACCAGTACGTCTGCGGTGCGCCCCAATGCGTTCCACCGATATTCACGTCGAAACCGTGGACCTCAGGGTAATGATCGGCATCGCCCAGGTGCCACTTGCCGACCATGGCCGTGAAATAGCCCTGCTCGTGGAGGTGACTCGCAAGGCTGGTCTCAGACCGCGGCAAACTGTGCCGTGATTCCGCTTGCAACAGTCGGCGATTCTGCGGGCCCTTCAGCGACCCCTCCGACCAAATGGTCATGTGGACACGTGCCGCATGCCGACCGGTTAGCAATGCCGCTCGAGTCGGTGAGCAGACGGGCATCGCATAGGCGTCTGAGAATCGGACGCTTTCCGCCGCCAGATGGTCAATATTCGGCGTTTCGTGCAGGTCCGCACCATAACATCCAAGGTCGGACCAGCCCATGTCATCCACAAGAATCACGACAACATTTGGCCGCACCGCAGTGGATGATGCCGCAACCGGAAACGCTATCAATGCAACGATGAGCCAGACGGACATTATTCGCAACCGCCTGAACGCGGCGTATCGCTCTTTCGGCACGCGATTTGGGACTGACTCACTCAAGGATCGTCTGAACGGAATCCGCATCGTGCCATCTCCTCACCTTTGGGGCGACCCGGCACCGTGGTCAAACGTCTTGTCACGGACGTTCGCACCACCGAGCGGGTTGCCTGGACGAGGCGGCTTCCCGAGAGCGCAATCGCCTCTTGGACACTCGATGCAACCTCGCATGACGCGAGGTCCACGGTACAGGACCATCTTGTGGCGCGTTATAATCGCCGCACGGTGGCCGCTACGAGTATCGCACACCGCGATTTGGTCGACAACACGTCCGCAAGGAGTAGATCTCATGATCGACGACCGGCGCTTTGGGCACTCAGCCGTCCTGTTTCTGGCCCTTATCATCCACAACCTGGGCGCCACGACCTTCGCCGACGAAGATTTTGACTACTTCCAGAACAACTGGAATGTCATTGGGTTGAAAGACTATGAACATGGTACGCGTGTCACGCCCGACAATCGATTGCAACTGGACGGCAAGGCCATGGTCGCCCTGCGAATTGGGAATTCGCTGTCACCTCTAAGTCGCCGGAACGGCAAGACTCTCTCTGACGGTTGGTTGCCCATCATTCTGGTTTCGGCGACGGAAGGTCAAGTGCGGTATGATGTCACGCTCTGGGCGACGCCGCTACCGACTGTCAGCGATTGGAAGGCCGCCTTCGACTGGCCCGTTGAGGGCGAGAATTACCTGAACTGGATTCGCGTGAAGGCCTCGAACACGGGAGATACTGACGCCGATGCGCAAGTGAAGTTCGATTCCGTACGACCTTCGGCGAATCGGTTGGTGCAATGGCATCTGTCACCAGGTGCCGAGCAGGAGGTCACGTTACGAATTCCCTATGCGCCCGTAGACGATCGAACGCGGTTTGAGACCGCAGATCCCGATCTTTGGCTCGGTCGAACCATTCACTACTGGCAGTCCGTGATGGCCGGGTTGTGCCACATTCAGGTTCCCTGCCGAAAGGCGACCAAGGCCCTGTTGGCCGCCCACGTTTGCCAGCTGATTGCCAACGACCTGGGTGAAGTGCATGGTGGCGAGGGATTCTATGACCAATTCTATATTCGTGACGGGGCGTACCAGGTCATGGAGCTCGAAGAGGCTGGTTTGTCGGACGCTTCGAGAAAGGCCGTCGATCTATATCTTCGCCGTCAGCGACCAGACGGGCGTTTCGAATCCCAAAAAGGACAATTTGACGCAAATGGCCAGGCGCTGTGGGTATTGTGGCAATTCTACAAGATGTCCGCCGACCGCCATTGGTTGGCCGCCGTATATCCAAGGATGCGCCGCGCCGTCGACTGGACCATGCAGGCCAGACGTCGCGCTCCGTCCGGCTCGCCGTTCGCCGGCGTGCTCCCCAACGCATTGGCCGACGGCGAGTTTCTATGGAATGGAAAGTACCACATCGTCGGCTATGACCTCTGGAACCTAAGGGGCATTCTCTGCACAGCCGATGCGGCCCTAATCCTCGGCAAAGAGGCGGAGGCGGAGGAACTGCAGCAGGAAGCAGATCGTTACCGCCAGGCCATCGA